>NZ_AJVM01000037.1:0-20002 GCF_000281735.1 Rhizobium sp. AP16
CCCGCCGTAGCGGCTCGATCCGCTCCCAGGCATCGAAGAGCACGGCGGCACCCAGGGCGGGCGGCAGAAGATCGGCCTGGCGGATGACGGCGCGCCAGCTCTCCAGCCGCTCGCCTTCGTCCCAGTCTTCGTCATGAACCAGGCCCAACGGATCGTCCACGGTCTCGGGCCGGGCATCCGGAATCTCTCCGTTCAGCACCTGGTCGGAACGGGCAATCACCGCATCGATCTCGGCAAAGTCCACGCCGAAATCATCTTCGTCCTCGTCAACCTCTTCCGTTTCCGCCCCCGAGATTGCAGCGGATGCAGGACGCGGCGTAGCGGTTTCCTCGACCTCGCCGATATCGCCGCGCAGCGTCGCGAGACCGGCGGCCTCCAACCCCCAGGAAGGCTCGGCATTCCATAACCGTCGCCGAGTGCGCAGCACGGCATGGGCAATGGTCAGCTCATGCGTCGGCGTGCGGGCATCCATGCGAGCATCATGCAGCACCAAATCCTCGACATGCACCAGCTCGCCGCCAACCCAGAGCGCGCCGACTGCATCGAAAAAATGCCCACGCTCCCGGAAACCGTCGGCAACCACATGCCGCAAGACCCGCTCATCCAGCCGCGCCAGCATATCCTCCGCTTTGGTCATCGCGGGCAGGAGCGCCGTCAACGGCAAGGCGGAAAGATCATATCGCATTGGAATCACATGATTGCTTCTATCTTGCGGAACTTATCACTGTGCGAGGCATCGGGCCAGAAAACACCCTCTTTCAACTGTGGACAGGATTTCCTATTTTTCCACTTGACCTTCCAGTAACAGGAAGGTTCATAACCCTATCCGACGCTCACTTCCGGGCACTGGAGTTTTCCATGGCATTGCATGACGAACATGATCACAGCCATCACGGCCACGATCACCATCACGGCGAACAGCAGGATACGGTGATCCGCGATCCTGTCTGCGGCATGACCGTCGATCCCAAGGCGGGCAAGCCGTCGCTCGAGTATAAAGGCCGTACGCTCCATTTCTGCTGCGACGGCTGCCGGAAGAAATTCGAGGCTGCGCCGGAAAACTATCTGACCGCCAAGGATCCAGTCTGCGGCATGGATGTAGACCGCGCCAGCGCGCGTCATTTCCTGAAGCATGAGGGCGAGAAATTCTATTTCTGCTCCGCCGGCTGCAAGGCCAAGTTCGAGGCTGAGCCCGCCGCCTATCTCGATGGCAACCGGCCGGCACAGATACCGGTGCCGAAGGGCACGCTTTATACCTGCCCTATGCATCCCGAGGTCATCAGCGACCATCCCGGCGATTGCCCGAAATGCGGCATGGCGCTGGAACCGATGGGCATCCCCGCCGCCGATGAAGGCCCGAACCCGGAGCTTGTCGATTTCACTCGCCGGCTCTGGGTCAGCGCCGCGCTGTCGCTGCCCCTTTTGATCCTAAGCATGGGTCCGATGCTCGGCCTGCCGCTGCGCGACTGGATCGGCGAGCCCACCGCCACATGGATCGAGCTCGTTCTGGCGACGCCGGTCGTGCTCTGGGCCGCTCTGCTCTTCTTCCGCCGCGCCTGGAATTCGCTTATCAACCGCAGCCCTAACATGTGGACGCTGATCGGCCTCGGCGTCGGCACGGCCTATCTCTACAGCCTGGTCGCCACATTGGCACCCGGCCTGTTCCCGATGGGCTTTCACGGCCACGGCCAGGCCATACCCGTCTACTTCGAGGCCGCCTCGGTCATTGTCGCGCTGGTCTTCGTCGGCCAGGTGCTGGAGCTAAAGGCGCGAGAGCGCACCGGCTCCGCGATCCGCGCGCTGCTCGATCTCGCCCCCAAGACCGCGCGGCGCGTCAGTGCCGACGGCAGCGAGACTGATGTGCCCGTCGATCAGATTCAGGCCGGCGACCGACTGCGCGTGCGCCCCGGCGAGCGCGTGCCGGTGGACGGCTCCGTCATCGACGGCCAATCGACCATCGACGAATCGATGATCACGGGCGAGCCGCTGCCGGTCGAAAAGACCAAGGGTGACGCGCTGACGGGTGGCACGATCAACAGGAACGGCACGCTGATCATGCTGGCCGAGAAGGTCGGCGCAGACACGACGCTGTCGCGCATCGTCGAACTCGTCGCCAAGGCACAACGCTCGCGCGCGCCGATCCAGACGATGGTCGACGGTGTCTCGGCCATCTTCGTGCCCGCTGTCGTCGCCACCGCCATCGTTACCTTCATCCTATGGGCTATGATCGGACCGGAGCCGCAGCTGGCGCATGCGCTGCTCGCCGCCGTCGCCGTGCTGATCATCGCCTGCCCCTGCGCGCTCGGGCTCGCAACCCCGATGTCGATCATGATCGCCACCGGACGTGGGGCGCAGGAGGGTGTGCTGGTGCGCGACGCCGTGGCGCTGGAGCGCTTCTCCAAGGTCGACACGCTCATCGTCGACAAGACCGGCACGCTAACGGAAGGCAGGCCCAACCTCACCGACGTCATCACCACCTCCAACATCGACGAAACCCAGCTGCTGTCGCTCGCCGCCAGCCTGGAGCGCGGCTCCGAACATCCGCTGGCCGAGGCCATTGTCGCCGGCGCCGACGAGCGTGGCACGACCTTTGTCGACATAACGGGCTTTGCGGCGAAAACCGGCAAGGGCGTGGAAGGCCGCGCCGGCGATACCGCGATCGCACTCGGCAATGCCGCGATGATGGCCGATCTCGGCATTGCGACCGATATGCTACAGGCTGAAACGAAACGCCTGCGCGGCGAAGGCAAGACGGTGATGTTCGTCGCCGTCGATGGCCAATTGGCCGGCCTCGTCGCCGTCGCCGACCGCATCAAGCCGACGACTGCGGCCGCCATCAAGGCGCTGCACGACAGCGGGTTGAAGATCATCATGGCAACCGGCGACAATGCCGAGACCGCCAAGGCCGTCGCCGCAAGTCTCGGCATCGACGATGTCCGGGCCGACCTGTTGCCGGAAGGCAAGAAGGCGCTGATCGACGAGCTGCGCACCAAGGGCCGCATCGTCGCCATGGCCGGCGACGGCATCAACGACGCGCCGGCGCTCGCCGCCGCCGATGTCGGCATCGCCATGGGCACCGGCGCCGATGTCGCCATGGAAAGCGCCGGGATCACACTGGTGAAGGGCGATCTCAACGGCATCGTGCGGGCGCGGCATCTGTCCGAAGCGACGATCCGCAACATCAAGCAGAACCTTGCCTTCGCCTTCGGCTATAATGCGCTCGGCGTGCCGCTCGCCGCCGGTGTGCTCTATCCGGTCTTCGGCCTGCTGTTGTCGCCGATGATCGCGGCGGCAGCCATGAGCCTGTCCTCGGTCTCGGTCATCGCCAATGCGCTCAGGCTGCGGCTGGCGAAATAAGGAGAGTTCAGATGAATATCGGCGAAGCATCCGGCCGCTCCGGCCTGCCGGCCAAGACCATCCGTTACTACGAGGATATCGGCCTCATCCGTCCCGACCGTGGCGGCAACGGCTACCGCGACTACGGTGCCGACGATGTGCACAAGCTGCGCTTCCTGCACCGCTCCCGCAGCCTCGGCTTTTCCGTCGACGAGTGCCGGCAATTGCTGGCCCTCTACGAAGACAAGAGCCGCGCCAGCGTCGACGTCAAGGACATCGCCTCGTCAAAGCTAACCGAAATCGACCGCAAGATCCGCGAGCTGACCGAATTGCGCCGTACACTGGAACATCTGGTACACGCCTGCCATGGGAACGAGCGGCCTGATTGCCCAATTTTGGAGGAGTTGTCGGAGGGGTGATGCCTATCTCGCCCCTTGCGGGCGAGATAGCAAAATCAGCATTTAGCTTTAGCTAAGTGCTAGATTTTGCAAGAGAGGGGGTAGGCAGGGACGCACCAAATCCTGAACTACTTCGCTCAAGAACGTGACCCCCGCTCTTGCAATTTCAATGGCTTAGAAATTGCGCTGGGCTTTGAGGATGTAGAGCCTCCGGTTTCGCAATTCCTAAACCAGTGAAATTGCTTTCTCGCCCGCCAAGGGCGAGATAGGCCCCGCATTTGCCGCCCCAATCATCAATCCCCTCAGTTCACCCTCTCCACAGCAATCGCCGTCGCCTCGCCGCCGCCGATGCAGAGCGCCGCGACGCCGCGCGTCGCCCCTTGCCGCTCCAATGCATGCAGCAGCGTCACGATCAGCCGTGCGCCCGTAGCCCCGATCGGGTGACCGAGAGCGCAGGCGCCGCCATTGACGTTGAGGCGGTCGCGGGCGATGCCGAGGTCCTTGGCGGCGGCCATGGCGACGACGGCGAAGGCCTCGTTGATCTCGAAGAGATCGACATCGCCGACCTTCCAGCCGGTCTTTTCCAGCACCTTGCGGATCGCCGGGATCGGCGCGGTCGTGTACCAGGCGGGTTCCTGGGAATGGGTGGCGTGCGCCTTGATCTCGGCGAGGATCGGCAGACCTTCGCGCTCGGCGATCGAGCGCCGGGTCAGGATCAGGGCGGCTGCGCCATCGGCATTGGCCGAGGCGCTGGCGGCGGTAATCGTGCCGTCCTTGCGGAACGCCGGTTTCAGCGTCGGGATCTTTTCCGGCGAGACTTTTTGCGGATGCTCGTCCTTGCCGATCGTCACCAGGACACCCTTGGCCGCGACGGAAATCGGGGTGATCTCGGCCTCGAAAGCCCCGGTCTCGATCGCCTTGCGGGCACGCGTCAGCGTCTCCACGGCATAGGCATCCTGATCGTCGCGGCTGAACTGATAGGCTTCGACCGCCAGCTCGCCGAAATCACCCATCGAGCGGCCCTTCTCATAAGCATCCTCCAGCCCGTCGAGCATCATGTGGTCGAAGATGCGGTCGTGGCCCATGCGGTAGCCGCCCCGCGCCTTGGCAAGCAGATAGGGGGCATTCGACATCGATTCCATGCCGCCGGAGACTACGATAGAGGCGGAACCGGCCAAGATCAGGTCATGCGCCAGCATGGTCGCCTTCATGCCCGAACCGCAGACCTTGTTGATCGTCGTCGCACCCACCGCATCCGGCAATCCCGCACCGCGCGCCGCCTGCCGCGCCGGCGCCTGCCCCTGTCCTGCCGGGAGCACGCAACCGAACAGCACCTCATCCACCTTCTCCGCCGATAATCCGGCCCGCTCCAGCGCGGCGCGGATGACATGGGCGCCAAGCTCCGGCGCCTGCAAGGATGACAGCTCCCCCTGGAAGCGGCCGAGCGGCGTGCGCGTGGCGGAAACGATGACGACGGGATCGATTGCGGACATGATGGCTCCTCCCAGCCTGCAATTTCTGAATCGACGCTATTGCTAACACGTTAGATGATGTTCGTCATATAAATATCTCGGAAACATCCTTTCGGAAAGACGATTGCGTCGCTACAGCAATGCCGATTGTCCTCTTCCTCGACATGCCCTATGGATATCCCGTTCGCAAAAAATGGATATCTCATGCCCCTCTATATCAAGGACGATGCCATCGACCGGCTGGCGCGGCGCTATCAGGCGCTGACGAAAAGTTCGACCAAAACCGAGGCTGTGCGACTGGCATTGCAGAAGGCGCTGGATGAAGAACTGACCAAGCCGGCGCTGGCCGATATCGCCGTCGCCTTCTGCCGCAATCTCAAGCAGAAGGCCGCCGCCAAAGCCGCCGATGGCAGCACGGCGGGAGACGCCTGATGCTCATCGACGCCTCGGTATTGACCGCGATGATGACCGATGAGGAAGAGGCCCGTCGCTTTGCCGTCCGCATGCAGATGGCGACCGCGCGCATGACCTCGCCAATGGCTGCGGCTCAGGCGGCAATCGATATCGCTGCCCGCCTCGGCCTGACGGCAACCGAGGCCGGCGACGCGGTGCGGACCTTTCTGCAACTGATGAACATCCAGCTTCTGGCCATTCCTCCTCGCGCCGCCTTTCTGGCGGTAGAGGCATATGACCATTTCGGCGAGGGCCGCCATCCGGCGGCGCTCAGCCTTGGCGATTGCATGACCTATGCCTGCGCGCGCTATTATCGCCAGCCATTATTGTCGAAAAGCGACCAATTCAGCCGGACCGATATCGAGGTGGCCTAGGCCACCTGATGCAATAGTGCCGTCAGGGGCACAGCGAGGCTGAGCCTGCGGTATACGAGTTCGAACGTGCACCCACGGAGTTGGGCGCTGCGGCGCATTGCAGCCGGGAGATCGAATCGCCGGCGCGGATCGGACCGGTCACCGACGGGTCGGTGTTGATCGTGCCGTCGGGCAGGATCGCATCCTTCGAGTGGTCGATATTGCCGACATCGGCCTGTGCGGCGTCGACCTTGAGCCTCTTGGTGTGATGCTTGTGCGCCGGTTCCGCCCACGCGGTGCTGGACATGCCGATGACGAGAGCCGAAATAGCGAGAGTTTTGAGCAGCATGAGACTGCCTCCTATGGGAGTTGAAGCCCTATCTATATGGGGCCAGGTGCGCCGATTTACAGCGGTGGGCAGACCAAATATCGCAAGAGTTTGAGGGACCAGATCACGCCTTGATCTTGTGCCGCGATACCTCCGCGCCGGCATCGTGCCGCAGGCTGAGGAAGCGCAGCGACGAAACCGCGCCGATTACGGCGATCACCAGGAAAGCCCAGCGGAAATCGATGAGGGAGAGTGTCTCGCCACCGTGAATGGTGCGCGAGAGATTGAGCACGGCGGCGGCAACCGCAACGCCGAGCAGCAACGAGACCTGCTGCAGCATGCTCGACAGGGTCGAGGCGGAACTACGCTGCGATGCGTGGATATCGGCGAAGCCCAGCGTGTTCAGCGCGGTGAAATTCATCGAGCGCGACAGGCCGGCGGCAAGCAGCAGACAGTAGATCAACCAGTTCGAGGTCGACGGCGACAGCAGAGCGAAACAGCCGATACTGACCGACGAGATCAGGCCATTGATGACAAGCACGTTGCGGAAGCCGAAGGTTTTCAGCGTCTGCGTCGTGATCGCCTTCATGCCGAGATTGCCGGCGAAATAGAAGAGCAGATAGGTGCCGGCGTCGATCGCTGTCAGTCCGAAACCCACCTGAAACAGCAGCGGCAACAGAAAAGGCGTGGCGTTGATCGCCAAACGGCTCGCCGTGCCAGCCGAAAGCGTCGACATCGCGAAGGTCTGGACCTTGAAGGCGGAAAGATCGAGCAACGGCGCCTCAACCTGCATGAAATGCCGGGTGGCGATGACGGAAAACACCGCGCCGGCGGCAATCAGCCCGACGCTGACCGCCAGGCCCGTCGTGCCCTGCACGACGAATTCGAGGCCGGCGAGCATGAAGGTCAGCCCCGCCGCCGACTGGAAGAAGCCGACGAGGTCGAGCCTTGCCACCTTCTCCTCGCGCTGATCCGGCACGAAGCGCAGGACAAGGACCAGCCCGATGATGCCGATCGGGATGTTGATCAGGAAGTTCCAGTGCCAGCTCAGATAGGTGGTGATGAAGCTGCCAAGGATAGGACCGATGACGGGCGCCGTCAGCGCCGGCCAGGTGATCATCGACATGGCATGCACGAGATCGGACTTGCGCGCGTTTTTCAGCACGATGATCCGGCCGACCGGCGTCATCAACGCGCTGCCGATGCCCTGCACGGCGCGGGCGATGACGAATTCCGTAAGATTGCCGGACAGGCCGCAGAACAGCGACGCGACGGTGAAGAGGGTGATGGATGCCAGGAACACCCGCCGGGCGCCATAACGATCCCCCGCCCAGCCGGCCAGCGGCACGAAGGCCGCCATGGTGAGCAGATAGACCGTGATGCCGATGCTCATCGACACCGGCTCGATGCCGAATGTCCTGGCCATCTGCGGCAGCGACGTCGTGACGATGGTGCCGTCCAATATCTGCATGAAGAAGGCGACGGCGACGACGAAGGCGATGATGCGGGATTGCCGGCCGAAACTTTCCTCGGAAGGCTGCTCTGTGGTCTGAACGACGGTCATGGCATGGAATTTCGGGGATGGTGTTATGGATAGCCGGGCGTGCCCGACAGCAATCATATGATCAATGCATACGCCCATCGCCGCCGGTTGCAAAGTCGCAATCGAACCCCAGAGATATTAAAAATATGCCCGTTCCCATAAGAAGCACGGCCGGGGATGGCGACCTCAGTCGTCAGAATAACGCTGCTCACGCCAGGGATCGCCGAACATGTGATAACCGTTTTCCTCCCAAAAACCGGCCTTGTCGGCGGCGATCAGCTCAATGCGGGCCAGCCACTTGGCGCTCTTCCAGAAATAGAGATGCGGCACGACAAGCCGCATCGGCCCGCCATGCTCGCGCGTCAGCGGCTGGCCTTCCCAGCCGGTGGCGAGGATCGCATCTTCTGCGGCAAAATCGGCAAGCGGCAGGTTGGTCGTGTAGCCGTCATAGCTGGTCAGCATGACATAATGCGCCTCGGCCTTCGGCATGGCGAGGTCGAGCAGGTCGCGCGTCGAAACCCCTTCCCAGCGATTGTCGTAGCGCGACCAGGTGGTCACGCAATGAATGTCGCTGATGCGGGTGCTCTGCTCGATAGCCTGGAAGGCGGTCCAATCGAGGCTGAGCCGCTTTTCCACAAAGCCGAACACATCGAGCCGCCAGCTTGACAGCGAAACATGCGGCTGCTCCCCGAGATCGAGCACCGGCCAGTTCTTGACCAGATGCTGCCCCGGCGGCAAACGCTCCGTTTCCGGCCGGCTGATCCGCCCGGTCAAAAACTTGCCCTCGGCCGCCCAGCGGCGCTTGGAGGTGGTGAGCTTGCTGTCGGTGGGCATCTGATCGTCGCTCATCGAGGCATCCCTTTTGCTGTGAGGCAATAGGATATCGGAGGCCGATAGGTGTCAAGCGCAAGGCTGGGGCTTGGATGCGGACTAGACCCCGTGAAGCTCGATCACAAATAGCTGTGCCACTCCTGAAACCGAATGCCGCGCTCCGGCGGCGTCCTCGACAAGCAAACAATCGCCGGCCGAAAGCGTCCGATCGCTAATATCAAGATGCCCGCGATGGCAGAGAACCAGCGCCGTCTCGCTGCCAAGCGCAAGTTCGTCACCACCATCAATACCAATACGCCGCACCGAATGCGTTAAACGCCCTCGCCGCGTCATCACATTCAGGTCGGTGATCTCACCATCAACCAAGGTTGCCGATGTCGGCGCGTCCGCGGCAAAGGGCAGCGGATCACTGCCCTCCGTCAGAAGCACAGGCTCACGCCCCTCGATGAAGAGCATCATGCCCGCGCCTTCGAGGATCGATAGCGTGCGATCGATGCCGGAGAAGACCGAAAACGGCCCATCCGTGGCGACCGTCGCCATGCTGACGCGCCAGTCGAAATCGGCAAGCCCCGCGCCTTCGGGCGAGACGGCGATCTCCACCGTCTCCCCGCCACCGTTTTTCCAGGGCATGCGCTTGTAGTCGCTGGCGCGCAGTATCCGCATGGAGATCAGTTCCCCAGGATGCCCGGCAACCGCAGGCCCTTGTCCTTGGCGCAATCAAGCGCGATGTCGTAGCCCGCATCGGCGTGGCGCATGACGCCCGTCGCCGGGTCGTTCCACAGCACGCGTTCGATGCGGCGGGCTGCATCGTCGGTGCCATCGGCACAAATGACCATGCCGGAATGCTGGGAAAAGCCCATGCCGACGCCGCCGCCGTGATGCAGCGACACCCAGGTGGCGCCGGATGCAGTGTTGAGCAGGGCGTTGAGCAGCGGCCAATCGGAAACGGCGTCCGAGCCGTCCTTCATCGCTTCCGTCTCGCGGTTCGGCGAGGCGACGGAGCCGGAATCGAGATGGTCGCGGCCGATGACGACAGGAGCCTTCAGCTCGCCATTCTTGACCATTTCGTTGAAGGCAAGACCGAGGCGTTCACGATCACCGAGGCCGACCCAGCAAATGCGCGCCGGCAGGCCCTGGAAGGCGATGCGCTCGCGCGCCATGTCCAGCCAGTTGTGCAGATGGGTGTTGCCGGGGGTAAGTTCCTTCACCTTGGCGTCGGTCTTGTAGATATCCTCGGGATCGCCCGAGAGGGCAGCCCAGCGGAAGGGGCCGATGCCGCGGCAGAACAGCGGGCGAATATAGGCCGGCACGAAGCCGGGGAAGGCGAAGGCGTTTTCAAAGCCTTCTTCCTTGGCGACCTGGCGGATATTGTTGCCATAGTCGAGCGTCGGCACGCCGGCATCCCAGAAGGCGACCATGGCCTCGACATGCATCTTCATCGACGCACGAGCGGCAGCTTCGACGGCCTTCGGATCGCTCTCGCGCTTGATCTTGTGTTCGGCGACGGTCCAGCCGAGCGGCAGATAACCGTTCAGCGGATCATGTGCCGAGGTCTGGTCGGTGACGATGTCGGGGCGCGGGCCGCCGGCCTTCATGCGCTTCACCAGTTCCGGGAAGATTTCGGCGGCGTTGCCGAGCAGGCCGACCGATTTGGCTTCGCCGGCCTTGGTCCATTTGTCGATCATCGCAAGCGCTTCATCGAGGCTCGTTGCCTTCTCGTCGACATAGCGGGTGCGCAGGCGGAAATCGATGCGGGTCTCATCACTTTCGACCGCAAGGCAGCAGGCGCCGGCCATGACGGCTGCCAGCGGCTGTGCGCCACCCATGCCGCCGAGGCCGCCGGTCAGGATCCACTTGCCCTTGAGGCTGCCGTTATAGTGCTGACGACCAGCCTCGACGAAGGTCTCGTAGGTGCCCTGAACGATGCCCTGCGTGCCGATATAGATCCACGAGCCGGCGGTCATCTGGCCGTACATGGCGAGACCCTTCTTATCCAGCTCGTTGAAGTGATCCCAGGTCGCCCAATGCGGCACGAGGTTGGAATTGGCGATGAGCACGCGCGGCGCGTCCTTGTGGGTACGGAACACGCCGACCGGCTTGCCGGACTGCACCAGCAGCGTCTCTTCCTCGGTCAAGGTCTTCAGCGTCGCGGCGATGCGGTCGAAATCCTCCCAGGTGCGGGCAGCGCGGCCGATGCCGCCATAGACGACCAGCTCGTTTGGATTTTCCGCAACGTCGGGGTCGAGATTGTTCATCAGCATCCGCAGCGGCGCTTCGGTCATCCAGCTCTTGGCGTTGAGCTCCGGACCGCGAGGGGAGCGGATTTCGCGGATGTTATGGCGTGGGTTGGTCATGTCATATCTCCAGGGAAGGCAGAATATCGGCGGATACGGATGCATTGAGCGCGCCGGAGGCGACGAGGTCGCTGGCGGCCTTGAGGTCGTTTGCCATGTAGCGGTCTACATCGAGCGTCGGCACGACGCTGCGGATGGTGGCAATGGCAAGGGTCAGTTCGGGGCTTGTGGCCAGCGGCGCGCGAAACTCGACGCCTTGTGCTGCCGTCAGCGCCTCGATGCCGACGATGCCGAAAAGATTGTCGGTCATTTGCAGGAGACGGCGTGCGCCATGGCAGGCCATGGACACATGGTCTTCCTGATTGGCTGACGTCGGCGTCGAATCGACGGAGGCCGGATGCGACATCTGCTTGTTTTCCGACATCAACGCCGCCGAGGTAACCTCGGCGATCATCAGCCCGGAATTCAGGCCAGGCTTCTTGGCAAGGAAGGCCGGCAGGCCGTAGCTCAGCGCCGGATCGACCAGAAGCGCGATGCGGCGCTGAGAGATCGCGCCGATCTCACAGACAGCAATGGCGATCTGATCGGCCGCAAAAGCGACCGGCTCGGCGTGGAAATTGCCGCCGGAGACAACAGAATTGTCGGAAAGCACGAGCGGATTGTCGGTGACCGCGTTCGCCTCGATTTCGAGGGTACGACCGACCGAGCGCAGCAGATCGAGGCAGGCGCCGTCGACCTGCGGCTGGCAGCGGATGCAATAGGGATCCTGCACCCGTTCGTCGCCTTCGATATGGCTCTCGCGAATGACCGAGCCGGCCAGCAGGCCACGAAGCGCAGCGGCGGTATCGATCTGGCCCTGATGGCCTCGCAGCGTATGAATATCGGGATGAAACGGCGCGGACGAGCCCATGGCGGCATCCGTCGACATGGCGCCGGTAATCAGGGCTGCCTGCGCAGCGCGATGGGCGCGGAACAGACCGGCAAGCGCGAGCGCGGTCGACACCTGCGTGCCGTTGATCAGCGCCAGGCCTTCCTTGGCGGCAAGCACGACCGGCGTCAGCCCTGCCTTTTCGAGCGCCGCAGCTCCATCAAGCCGTTCGCCTGCATAAAAAGCTTCGCCATGGCCCATCATCACGGCCGTCATATGCGCGAGCGGCGCAAGGTCGCCGGAAGCGCCGACGGAACCCTTCTCGGGGATAACCGGCACGACGCCCTTGGCGAGCATGCCTTCGATCAGCCGCACCAGTTCCAGGCGCACGCCAGAAGCACCACGGCCGAGCGAGACCAGCTTCAGCGACATGATCAGGCGGACGACATTCTCCGGTAGTGGCTGGCCGACGCCGCAGCAATGGGAGAGGATGAGATTGCGCTGAAGCGTGGCGACATCGGCGCTGTCGATCTTGATTGAGGCCAGTTTGCCGAAGCCGGTGTTGATGCCATAGACCGGCGCATTGCCGGCGGCGATTTCGGCGATACGGGCAGCGGCCTTGAGGATACCCGCATCAAAGGAGGCATCGAGCTTGGCCGGCTCGCCGCTCCAGTAGATTGCGGCCAGCTGCTTCAGCGAAACAGAGCCGGGATGAAGAGTAATGGTCATCGGTCGAACCTTTCGCCCCTGAACACATGGGCATGCAATGGGTTGAAGCCGATGCGGTAAACAAGCTCGGCTGGGCTTTCGATATCCCAGATGGCGAAATCGGCCGACTTGCCAGCTTCCAACGTGCCGGTTTCGGCCAGCAGGCCAAGCGCACGGGCACCTTCGCGGGTGGCACCCGCGATGCATTCCTCGACCGTCAGGCTGAAAAGGGTCGCCCCCATGTTCATCGTCAACAACATCGAGGTCAGCGGTGAGGTGCCGGGATTGCAGTCGGTGGCGATGGCGATCGGAACACCGGCCTCGCGCAGCGCCTTGACCGGCGGTTTCTGCTTTTCATGGATGGCGTAGAAGGCGCCGGGCAGAAGGACGGCCACCGTGCCGGCCGCAGCCATCGCCTTCACACCGTCCTCATCAAGATATTCGACATGATCGGCAGACAGTGCGCCGTAGGAGGCGGCAAGCTTGGCACCACCGAGATTGGAAAGCTGTTCGGCATGCAGTTTCACCGGGATGCCGAGCGACTTCGCCAGATCGAAGACGTGGGCAATCTCGGCGGGCGAAAAGGCGATGCCCTCGCAGAAGCCGTCGACGGCGTCGGCCAGACCCTCAGCATGCGCCTGTTCCAGACCCGGCAGCACGACATCGGTAATATAGTCGCCGTTGCGGCCCTTATAGTCGGCGGGCGTCGCATGTGCGGCGAGATAAGAAGTGACGACACGCACCGGGCGGACTTTTTCCAGCCCGCGGGCGGCCTGCAACATCTTCAATTCGGATTCGATGCTGAGGCCATAGCCGGACTTCACCTCGATGGTGGTGACGCCTTCGGCCAACAGCGTATCGAGGCGCGGTAGGGCGGTTTCAATGAGACCGTCGATGGAAAGTGCCCGGGTCGCATTGACGGAGGAGACGATGCCGCCACCGGCCCGCGCGATTTCTTCGTAGCTTGCGCCCTGCAGCCGCATTTCGAACTCACGAGCGCGGTTGCCGCCGTGGATAATATGCGTGTGGCAATCGACGAGACCGGGCGTGACCCAGCGTCCCTCGAGATCGATGCTCTCGGCATTGCCAACGTCAGGCAGATCGCTTTCGTTTCCCACGAAAACGACACGGCCATCCCTGGTCAGGATCGCACCCTTCTCGACAATGCCGAGCCCAGGCTCACCCTCTTTCAAGGTCGCCAGACGCGCATTGCGCCAAAGGCGGCTCTTGCCGTCGGACTTCACGCTATCTTCGGAAAAATTGTTCCCACGCATCAGCTTTACGCCTTTCCTCATGGGTTCATAATGTATATACATAATAAAAAGCCTGACAAGAGGGATTTTGGACTCGGCATCCAAAAGGAAAGGGTTGGACCATGACGAAACTCCATGCACGCTCGGCACTGCTACGCGATGGCTGGCAAGAAAATGTCCGGATAACCCTGGACACCGGCCGCGTTACCGGCATCGAAGTAGGCGTTGCGGCCGAGGCCGGCGACGAACGGCACGAGGTCCTCGTCCCCGCCATGCCGAACCTGCACAGCCACGCCTTCCAACGCGCCATGGCCGGCCTTGCCGAGGTCCGCGGCCCGGCGAATGACAGCTTCTGGAGCTGGCGCACCGTCATGTACAAATTCGCGCTGTCGATGACCCCCGATCATGTCGAGGCGGTGGCAGCCCAGCTTTATATGGAAATGCTGGAAGCCGGCTTTTCCCGCGTCGGCGAATTCCACTACCTGCATCACGACAAGGACGGCAGCCCCTATACCAATATCGCCGAGATGGCGGAACGTATCGGTGCCGCCAGTGCCGAGACCGGCATCAGGCTGACGCTGCTCCCCGTCTTCTACGCCCATTCCGGTTTCGGAGGTGCTGCCCCCATCGACGGCCAGCGCCGCTTCATCAATTCGCTCGACCAGTTCGAAGCGCTGATGGCCGGTTGTCGGACGATCGTCGGCCAATTGCCCGGCGCTGAACTCGGCCTTGCGCCGCATAGCCTGCGGGCCGCCACGCCGGAGGAGCTGGAAAAGCTCGTGCCACTGGCAGGCAACGGGCCGATCCATATCCATGTCGCCGAGCAGGTGAAGGAAGTCGATGACTGCCTCGCCTGGTCCGGCGCGCGGCCAGTGCAATGGCTGCTCGATCACGCCCCGGTCGATGCGCGCTGGTGCCTGATCCATGCGACCCACATGACCGACGACGAAACCCGGCGAATGGCAAAAAGCGGCGCGATCGCCGGCCTCTGCCCGATCACGGAAGCCAATCTCGGCGACGGCGCCTTTTCCGCGCCGCTGTTCCTGGAGGAAGGCGGGCGCTACGGCATCGGCTCGGATTCCA
The DNA here is from genome assembly GCF_000281735.1 of Rhizobium sp. AP16. Classification (NCBI taxonomy): domain Bacteria; kingdom Pseudomonadati; phylum Pseudomonadota; class Alphaproteobacteria; order Hyphomicrobiales; family Rhizobiaceae; genus Rhizobium; species Rhizobium sp. AP16. The sequence goes on from NZ_AJVM01000037.1 coordinate 14,921, forward strand.
ATATCCTGATCTCGGTTCCGGAAGAATTGCGCCAGCTCGAATATTCGCAGCGCCTGGCACTCCGCGCCCGCAATGTCGTTGCCACATCAGGCGGCTCGACGGCGCGCACGCTGTTCGATCACGCCCTTGTCGGCGGTGGCGTGGCCTTGAAGGCGCCGGCCGGGCTCGCCGTGGGTCACTATGCCGATCTAGTTTCGCTCGACGTCAGCGCGGTGCCCTATCTCTCCGGCGATCAGATCCTCGATCAATGGATGTTTGCCAGTGGCGTCACCATCGACTGCGTCTGGACGCAGGGCCGCAAGCAGGTCGAAGGCGGCCGTCATAGCAAGCGGAAGGCAATCTCGGCACGATTCCGCACGGCCATGTCCGAACTAATCGGTTGAAAAGAACTTTTCCTGACGGCGATTGACGCCTAGATTGATCAGGCGGCGAATACCCAGGTCTTACGAGGGAATGATCGGCGGCATGACCACAGGCAAAGAGGCGACCCTGCATCAGCGTATCCTCAGCGATATCGAAGGCCGGATCGTCTCCGGCGACTGGCCGCCCGGCTATCGCATTCCCTTCGAGCTGGCGCTGGCGGAACAATATGACTGCTCGCGCATGACGGTGAACAAGGCTCTGACACAGCTTGCCCGGGCCGGGCTGATCGAGCGGCGCAAGCGCTCTGGAAGTTTCGTCACCCAACCGCAGGCACAATCGGCGGTGCTGGAAATTCACGACATCAAGTCGGAAGTCCTGTCGCTGAACCTGCCCTACTCCCATAAGATCGTCAGGCACGCCAAGCGCAAGGGTCGCATCGAGGATGCGCGGCGGCTGGAGTTTGCCGGCTCAGTATCAGCGCTTGAGGTCATCTGCATTCACTATGCCGGCCGCCGGCCCTTCTGTCTGGAAGATCGCGTCATCAATCTCGATGCGGTTCCCGAGGCCGGACAGGTCGAGTTCGATACGTTGCCGCCGGGGCCATGGCTGCTCAACCAGGTGCCGTGGAGCACGGCCGAGCATCAGATCCGCGCCATTGCGGCGGACAGCGACGCGGCCACAAGCCTCGATATCGCCAGGGGCACCGCCTGTCTCGTCGTCGAACGGCGCACCTGGAGCGGTCTCGGCCCGATCACCCACGTTCGCCTCACCTATCCCGGCGACCGTCACTCGCTGGTGGCGCGCTTTGCACCTTCAAGCTGAACGCCGCCGCCGTTGCCATTGGCGCCGCCGGGCTCGGTCTGCATCGGAATAAGGCTTCCAGATTGACGGGGTGGTTGCGCGGGATTGACCAGCAGGATGCTGAGCGCGATCAGCACCAGCACCAGAATGAGGGTAAGGCCGATCAAAAATGGGCGAATCGCTGTCATTTTGGTCCTCCAATTTCCCACGCCCGAAATAGTACCACGGCAGGAAGGGCATTTTGAGGCAATTGGCCTGTTTTGCGACCTAAACTCTCTACGAAACCTTAAAGTTCAAACCATAACCCCGGATTTCCGGGATTTCTCAAGGGCAATGCGGCAATGACCGTGACAATCAAAACCACCCTAACCTGGCGAGATATCGCCGATGTCGCAGCCGGCGAAACGCTCGTTTTAGGTGATATCGCCTGGGCACGCATCGAGCATGCCAGCCGTATCGTCGAAGCCATCGTCGAACGCGGCGTACGCGCCTATGGCATCAATACCGGTGTCGGCGCCCTCTCGGACACTGTGGTCGATCGCCCGTCCCAAAGCCGGCTGTCGCGCAACATCATCCTCAGCCATGCCTGCGGCGTCGGCAGTCTGCTGGAGCCGCGCGAGGTGCGCGCCATCATCGCCGCCCAGATCACCAATTTCGCCCATGGCCATTCCGGCGTAAGACGTGAGATCGTCGCGCATCTGCTCGCCTTTCTGGAACGGGATTGCGTGCCGGATGTTCCATCGAAAGGTTCGGCCGGCTATCTGACGCACAATGCCCATACGGCGCTGGTGCTGATCGGCGAGGGATCGGCCCGGGTCGACGGCAAGTCTATGTCCGGTCGCGAGGCGTTGGCGGCAATCGGCCTAGAGCCGCTGGTGCTCGGCGCCAAGGAGGGCCTGAGCCTCGTCAACGGCACGGCCTGCGCCACCGGTCTTTTCAGCGTGGCGCTCGCCCGCGCGCAGCGCCTGCTCGCCTGGGCCGACGCCATCGCAGCACTGACACTGGAGGCCGCCGGCGGACAGATGGCCGCTTTTGACGAGACGGTGCTGGATCTGCGCCAGTCGCCCGGTATCGCGACCGTCGGCGCATCCCTGCGGGCGCGGCTTCAGGGCAGCGGGCTGATTGCCGCCGCCATCGGCCGGCGCACGCAGGACGCCCTCAGCCTGCGCGCCATCCCGCATGCCCACGGCGCGGCGCGCGACGTCTTCGATTTCGTGGCCGGCGTCGCCGACCGCGAGCTTGCCTCCGTCACCGACAATCCCTCCATCTCTAGCACGCCGGAAGAGCCGGTCGTTTCCTCCGAAGCGCACGCCGTTGCACCGGCCCTCGGTCAGGCAGCGGACAGCCTGGCGATTTCGCTTGCACAGATCGCTACGATCAGCGAGCGCCGCATGGACCGTCTCGTCAATCCACTCGTGAGCGGCCTGCCGCCATTCCTCGCAAGCGACGCCGGCAGCCATTCCGGCTTCATGATCGCCCAATATACCGCAGCGGCGCTCGCCAACGACAACCGCCGGCTCGCCGCCCCCGCCAGCCTCGACGGCGGCTTAACCTCGGGCCTGCAGGAGGATTTCCTCGCGCATCCGACGGCAGCCGCCAACAAGCTGCTCGCCATTCTCGACAATGCCGATCATGTCCTCACCATCGAACTCATGGCGGCAGTACAGGCGCATGACTTCCTTGAAGCGACCGCCAGCCGTGCGCCCGGCACCGAGGCGATCCACAGGCTGGTGCGCTCGCATGTCGCCCACTATCATGACGACCGACCACTGAACCGCGATATCGAGGTGATACGGAAGCTTATCAGCGAGCGTGATCCGCCAGCCGCATAAGGCCTTATGGATAGCCTGGCGACAGAACACGCTTCTCTCACACTTGTTTGATTGGCGGGGCTACGGCGCGGTCGATAGGATCGCCCCGTTGCAATCGAGCATGGCCACATGCCAGCAACTTTGCCGGCCGATTTCTGCCGCCATATCGAAAACCCACTGATTAGCGAATGTCTCAAGGAGACTGTCCATGGACCGCAAGCTTCTGACGAAGGGCGCATTGACGCTCGCCGCCGGTGTCGTCGCGACGCTCGTAGCACTGCAGGACGCCAACGCCACTGAGCGCGTCCGCGTGCGCGGCACGATCGAGAGCCTCGAGGGAGACACCCTCAAGATCAAGTCCCGCGAAGGCAAGGATATCGCCGTCACGCTGAAATCCGGCTGGAACGTCGCCGGCGTCGTCAAGGCTTCGGCCGCTGACATCAAGCCCGGCGATTTCGTCGGCATCGCCAATGAACCGACCGCCAGCGGCGTCGCCGGCGCCATCGAGGTCGTCATCTTTCCGGCCGCGATGAAAGGTACCGGCGAGGGCGACCGCCCATGGGATTCAAAGCCGAACAGTTCCATGACCAATGCCACGGTCGCCAATGCCGTCACATCGGTCAACGGCCCGACGCTGACCCTCACCTACAAGGGCGGCGAGAAGAAGATCAACATTCCGGACGGCACCCCGGTCGTAACGCTGACGTCAGCCAGCAAGGACGACGTGAAAGCCGGCGCCGCCGTCTTCATTACCGCCGAAGCGTCCGACGACGGCAAAGTCACCGCCGACCGCATCGCCGTCGGACTTAACGGCACTGTTCCGCCGATGTGACATCATAGACGATACGCCCCTTCCTTGCCCGCAGGGCTCAGGGCGTTCGTCACTGCAATCGACCCGCCGGGCCGATTGCTTCGGCTACACCGAATCGTCCCTCACCCCTCGACAACCTCGAACCGGCCTGGATGCGAAGCCCCGAGTTCCGCCCAGTCCAGTTCTTCCTCGAGAACATGAAACACATCGTCGTCGATGACGCCGAGGCGGCGCATGGCGGCGAGTTTGTTGCGTTTGGCCTGGATCACCTGCCGTTTGAGAGCATCGACCTCGCCGGCCTCGCGCGGATTTAGCCCCTGGGTGGCCAACTCCCGGTCGCCGCGATAAAGGCCGCGCAACGTCGCGGCAGCCTTGCTGTCCTGCATCGGCTCCAGCTCCTCCAGCGCAGCATCGATCAGCGCCAGACGGGCGTTGTCGATATCGTTTTTCATCGAATCGTCGCGCTCGAGCTTCAAGAGATGGATCAATGGCCCGAGCGTCAGGCCCTGCACGATCAGCGTGCCGAGCACTACGGTCAATGCGCTGAACACGATGAGATCGCGCGATGGGAACCCGTCAGGCAAGGCGAGTGCCGTCGCCAGCGTCACTAGGCCGCGCATGCCGCACCAGGAGCCGACCAGGCTCATCGAGAGCGTCGGCGCGGAGGCTTTGTAAATGCCGGCAGCGTGGAGATAGTAGATCACGCGGTTTGAAAGCAGCAGCCAGACGATGCGGACAAGCACGACGGTGAGAAAGACGAGGACGGCGAAGCTGATCGCGAAGCCGACATCCTGCTGGTAGAGTTGCAGGACGGTGGTGCGCGCCTGCATGCCCATCAGCAGAAAGGCAAGCACGTTGAGCATGAAAATGGCCGCTTCCCAGATGGAATAGGACCGTATCCGGTTGCGCGCCGATATCCGATCCGGCATGTCGCGCGCGATCACCATGGCAAAAGCGACCATGGTCAGAACCGCGGAGAGGTGCAGCCGCTCAGCAATCACCCAGACCCCGGAGGTGGCAACGAATTCGAACAGCGAGCCGCCGAGCGTGCCGGCAAGGCGCGGCCCGATCCGCATGTAGACATAGCCCAGCAGGATACCGAGAACGATGCCGCCGGGCGCGGCAAGGGCCAGTTGCGGAGCGAGTTCGACGGCCGAAACCGTGCCGGAAGCGGCTGCGACGGCAGCGCCGAAGATCAATAGCGCCACGGCATCGTTGAGCAGGCTTTCGCCCTTCAGCACGGTAAACGCGCGACGCGGCAAATTGAAACGACCAAGCATGGCGGTGGCCGCCGCC
>NZ_AJVM01000038.1:0-39190 GCF_000281735.1 Rhizobium sp. AP16
TCAGCCGGATATTCTTCGTCTTTGCGGCAGCAGCCGCAAGCGCCACGGCCGGAGCCGATGCCGCATAGTCCGGACGATGATGCTCGCCAAGCCCGAAGACATCGAGACCGACCTGATCGGCCAGCTCGATTTCCTCGATCAGATTGTTCAGACGCCGCGCTGCCTCCGCGCCCTTGTTAAGAGCGGGATCGGGATTGACGTCAGCGAAAGTATAAAGGCCAAGTTCCATGGTGAAACATCCATCTGTTGTTGACGGACGAGATAGGAAGGCAGGGCTGCAATCGCAAATGTGAATTGTCGAACGGTTTGTTCGATAATGTTGATAACAACCCCTAATAGGAATCCGCAATCAACAGCTTCCCCACCGTCTCGGATTCAACCTCCAAAGCGCTTAATGTTGCGGATCAAAGTCGCGGATCGTCCGCCAGCAACGCCCAGCGTTCATGATCGCACCAGACACCGCCGATCTTCAGATATTTAGGTGAAAAACCCTCCATGCGAAAACCGAGCCTTTGCACGAGCGCGATGGAAGCCTGGTTCGCGGGCTGGATATTGGCTTCCAGCCGATGCAGGCCGACGGTATCGAATGCATGGCCAACTGCCAGACGCAACGCCTCGGTCATGAAACCCCGGCCGGCAAAACCCACCATGCCGTGATAGCCGAGAAAGGCGCTGCGGAAACCACCCCAGACCATCTGGCTGATATTGACCACTCCGACGATGCCGCCCGAACCGGTGTCGCGCGCCACCAGGCCGATATTGGGTCCGGTCACGGTTTGCCCAAACCAGACATCGAAGCCATCGCGATCGACAAAGGGAAAGGCCCAGGGCGCATGATAGGCGCGGCTCGCAACATTGGCCGCGATCAGGTCTTCGGCATCCGATTGCGCGACTGGCGCTATGGTGACGTGCAGCATGGCTCGCTCCTCTCATTCATGCGGGAGCGAGCCTTAGCAAATCGAATCCGAAATCAACAGCTTCGGCAGAGAAGCGGAATCATTTTCCGAAGCGTCCGCCGTTTTTTCGGCCGCGCCAAGCCCAAGTCCTCGCCCCTGAATCTCCCGCATAGAACTCTGGCACATCTATAGGGTATGACTCGATAATTCAGATCCTGGCCGCCAGCGCCGCGAGCTGATCGGTGCACTGGCCCCATCCCTCGTGGAAGCCCATCTTCTCATGCGCCTCACGATCTTCCGCCGTCCAATGCAGGACCGTTGCGGTGTAGCGCGTCTTGCCGCCGCCGAGATCGTCGAGCTGGATGGTTACCACCATGAAGGGCTTGGCTGATGGCACCCAGGCGCTGGTGAAGGCATCGGTGAAGACGATCCGTTCGTTCGGGACGACCTCGAGGTAGACGCCGACATTCGGATAATCCTCACCCTCGGGGCTGCGCATGGTGACGGAGCTGGTGCCTCCGGCGCGGACATCGAGTTCGGCGGCCGACGTTGTCCATGGCAGCGGTGCGAACCACTGTTTCAGCAGGGCCGCTTCCGTCCAGCAGCGATAGAGTTTCTCGCGCGGGGCGTCGATGATACGGGTCAGCGAAAGCTCGTGGCGTGTGGTCTTTTCGGTCATGGCTCTATCTCTCTCCAGTGTGCATCGGCCCGATCGGCCTATACTCCAAGGACGTTTGAGGCCACTTCATCCCGACAGGGGGTGAGAAAATCCGTCGATTATTTTGCGATTGCGGGAGCCGTCGTGCTCAAGCGGTCGAGCTGATGGCGGATATGCTCTGCCTCCGCCGGCGAGCGGGCAAGTGCGATAGCGCGGTCGAAGGCCGAACGCGCTTCCCGCGCCCGGTGCAACTGCATAAGCAGGCCACCCCTCAGCCCATGAAAATAGAAATAGCTGTCGAGTTGATCCGCCAAGGTCTCCACCATGGCCAACGCCACCTCCGGCCCCTTGAGCTTGGCAACGGCGACAGCACGGTTCAGGGTGACGACCGGCGACGGATGCAGCCGCTCCAGCGCCTGATAAAGCAGATCGATTTCCGCCCAGTCCGTATCTTCGGCTCGCTTGGCCCTCGAATGCAGCGCGGCGATCGCCGCTTGAAGCTGATAGGGGCCGGGACGGCGATGACGGATCGCCTTGTCGAGCAAGGCCAGCGCCTCGTCGATGAGCGTGTGGCTCCAGAGCGACCGGTCCTGCTCTTCCAGCAGCACGATCTGGCCGCCCGCATCGAAGCGCGCCGCGTTGCGTGATTGCTGCAGCAGCATCAGCGCCAGCAGCCCCATGATTTCGGGTTCGGTCGGAAAGATGCGTAGGATCAGCCGGCCGAGCCGGATCGCCTCATCAGCAAAAGCGGCGGCCTCGCGTCCCGGCCCGCCGGCGGAATAGCCCTCGTTGAAGATGAGATAGATCATGGCGCTGACGAGCGTCACGCGCTCGGCCCGCTCGACGGCGCCCGGCGTCTCGAACGGCATTCCGGCCGCGGCAACACGCGCCTTGGCGCGGGTAATGCGCTGCTCCATGGCGCTTTCGCTGACGAGAAAGGCGCGGGCGATCTGCGCCACCGAAAGGCCGGAGACGACGCGCAGCGCTAGGGCGATCTGCTGCGTCGCCGGCAGATCCGGATGGCAGCAGATGAATAGCAGCCGCAGGATATCGTCACGATAGTTCGATCCGTCGAGCCGATCGACGAGATCGCTTTCGGCGTCACCTGTGTCGGAGATCGCCTCCTCATCCGGCAGGGCCTGCGTCTTTGCCTGCTTGCGCACCGCATCAATGGCGCTGTTGCGGCCGACGAAGATCAGCCATGCCACGGGATCGCGCGGCGGCCCCTTGTCCGGCCAGGTCTTCAAGGCCCGGAGGCAAGCCTCCTGAAATGCCTCTTCGGCGATATCGAGATTGCGGAAATAGCGCAGCAGTGCGCCGACCACCTGTGGCCGGGCATTGGTGAAGGCTATATCGATCCAGGCAAGATCCGTCATGTCGCAATCGTCCCCGGGTTGAAGACGTAAAGCGGCCGGATCTCATAGGAGCCGACGCCGGGATTGGCGACCGCCAGTTTCTTTGAAAATTCAATCGCTTCGTCGAGGGATTCAAAGTCGATGACATAGAAGCCAAGCAATTGCTCCTTCGTCTCGGCGAAGGGACCGTCGATAACCAGCGGCTCGTTCTTGCCCTTGCGCAGCGTCGTCGCCGCCGTCGTCGGCATCAGCCGCGCGACAGGGCCGAGTTTGCCGGCCTCGCTCAGCGGCGCCTGCACCGCCAGCAACCGTTCCATCGTCGCCTGCTCCTCTTCCTTGGACCAGGCAAACACGGTATCTTCGTCGTTGTAGCATAGGATCGCGTAGAGCATGAGCTCCTCCTTCTCATGTAAAGACGAAGGAGTATCACCCGCACCGACAGGCCACGTCAAAAATTATCGTTTGAAAGGTTCGGCTTGGCGGATGAAGCCAATCAAATCGGCGACCTGGTGCAGCCGGGGAGACTTCAATGGCAGATCGCGGTCGGTGCGCTCGACAATGACCAGATCCTCCTGCGGGATGACAAAGGCATATTGCCCGCCTGCACCCCAAGCAAAATAGGAGCCCGCCGGCAAGCGAAATGCATTCGTGCTCCCATCAGTGGCCGCCGACGCCCTATCTGCCGTCCACCAAAGATACCCGTATCCGAACTCGTGATCGGCATCCGAGTAAGGCGTCGTGCTGTCCCGTACCCATTGTTGGGGAACGATCTCCTGCCCATTCCAGCGCCCACCATCCAGAAAGAGCAGAGCAAAGCGGGCAAGATCCCGGGTACTCATCCGGAACGTATAGGCGGGATGGATCGATGCGCGGCCGCGAACCTTGTGCTGCGCATGCGGGTCGTAATCCTGCATTCCGATTTTCCGCGCGATCTCATCCTCGAAGGCGTCATAGATGGAGGCCTTTGTCGCCTTCTCATAGATCGTGCCGAGAGCATTGAAGTCCCAGTTGTTGTAATACCAGAACGTTCCCGGCGCATGGCTGAAGCGCGCCGGCCGCCTCGCGGCCATCGCCTCCGTCTCATAGAGCGCCGGATGATAGATGCCGGACCGTGCCTCCAGCAGCATCCGGACCGTCGCCTGCCTCTCCTGATCGGACAGTGGCGGGGGGTTGTCGTCGATACCCAATTGCTGGAGCGTGCTACCGAGATCGATCTGATGGTGCACAACCGCGATCCCGATCAGGGAATCGAGCAGACTCTTGCGAATGGAAGCCAATTCCATCGGCTTGCTCGTATCTCCCCATTCGGCAACGATGGCCCCATGCTGGACGACCATGACGGCGCTGACATCATGCCCGTCGGCAAGGGCCTTCGCCTCTGCCAATTTCGGCGCCGACCATCCGGATGTCTGGGGAGATAATTCTGTCCATTCGGCCGAAGGGATGGTTTGCGCCAAGGCCGGGGTCGACAGCAGTCCAACGAATAGCAGCCAGATGAAACGCATAGCCGATGCCCTGTTTCAAACGTCGACATCGAATTTCCGGGCGAATAAGTCTTTTCGTTGGCTGAAGCGCGCCCGGCACGGTTCTGCGACATCAGGGCGCATGCCTTCCCATTCACGATGCGCAGGACTGGGCATAGACGCCACGCCGGATCCAGTGATTCCATGCCGCGATTTTGGCATGGAATGATGACAGGCGGCAGCCTTCGATCGAACAGCTAGTTCGTCAGCCGAGCGACGGGGTCAAGACGCCAGCCGGTTTTGAATCCGTCCGCGCAGCCCTTGCCTGGGCCTCGGACATCTGCCGGGCGCGAGCCTTGCCCTCCCAGAGCGGCAGGCCGAGGGACTGCGCGACTGCCGGGTCGGCGGTGAAGATCGGATAGCCCCGCTCGATCAGCCGAAACAGGATTTCCCTGTCCTTGCCAATGTGCAACCGGGTCAGATTTTCCTGATTGTAGACATGACCGCCGGAATCGGGGTTGATGCCGGTGATAACGACGGCAGTAGCGCCGTTATAGAGCGCGAAAAGCACGGCGTTGATGCCATTCGAGCATTTGTCGTCGGCTCCCAGTTCGCTGCATTTCATGCCGCCAACCCGGTCGAGAAGCGCCATGCGCCGGTAGCGGTCGACGATTTCGAGATTGTCATATCGATAATTGAAGGCTTTCAGCCCGTCCTCGAGCCGCTTGCGACCATCGCGCCAGAGCAGGATGTACAGCATCTTCGCCCGCTCGCCATTCAGCACGCGCCGGACTTCGACGGCGTTCGTGTTCGTTCCCTCGATCTGATTGAACTGCACCAGCGCGACATCGGGCGCCTCGACGCCCCACGCCTTGGTGACAACCTGAGAGCCATTGATGGTGATCACCCGGAAGGTCTCGTCGAAATCCGCAGGCTTGTGCGACACCGGCGCCGATCCAACCACGACAACGGGTCCGGAAAACGGTTCTGAGAGCGTGGGCGGCTTCGGCCGGATAAGCCGATATTTCAGACGCCGATAAAAATGTTTCTTCAGTTCCGCAAATTTAGCAGCCATGCCTCGCCCTAAGACCCCCGAAGGCGTTCACCAAAAGATAGTCGAACCCACCGAAAGCGACCCCGCAACAAGATGTTGCCTGGCCACTCGTAGCATCGACTATCGCTGCTTCGAGTTGCATTAGGAAAATAAAGAAATCTTACACGATCAAATTTTCGGTGAGCTGTGCATAATTCAGTGGCTTTTATCCCGCGCTCAAGGTCCGCCGCACCGCGTCTTTCCAACCCTTGAGTTTCCCGCTTCGCGTTTTCTCGTCCATCGCGGGCTCGAACCGCCGGTCGCGAGCCCAGGCCTTGGCAAAGCCCTCGCGGTCCGGCCAGACACCGGCGCGGCTGCCCGCAAGCCAGGCGGCGCCGAGCGCCGTGGTTTCCAGGATGGTGGGGCGATCGACGGGGGCGTCGAGCAGGTCGGCGAGCCGCTGCATCGTCCAGTCGGAGGCGACCATGCCGCCATCGACGCGCAGCACCGTCTCCTTGCCATTGCCGTTGCGCCAATCCTTGTGCATGGCATCCAGCAGGTCGCGCGATTGGTAGCAGACGGCTTCCAGCGCTGCGCGGACGATTTCCTCAGGCCCGGTATTGCGCGTCAGCCCGAAGATGGCCCCGCGCGCGTCCGGATCCCAATGCGGAGCGCCAAGGCCGGTGAAGGCGGGCACAAGATAGACCTCCTGCAACGGATCGGCTTTTTCCGCCAGCGCGCCGGAATCCGCGGCGCTCTTGATCGCCTTCAGCCCATCGCGCAGCCATTGCACGGCCGCGCCGGCAATAAAGATCGAACCTTCCAGCGCATAGGTCGTCTCCCCATCCAGCCGGTAGGCGATGGTGGTCAGCAGCCGGTTCTTCGAGCGCACGATATCCGTGCCGGTATTGAGCAGCGCGAAACAGCCGGTGCCATAGGTGGATTTCATCATGCCACGCTCGAAGCAGGCCTGGCCGATGGTCGCCGCCTGCTGATCGCCGGCAACGCCAAGGATAGGAATAGCAGCGCCGAAAAGTGAGGCGTCGGTAATGCCGAAATCGGCGGCGCAATCCTTCACTTCCGGCAGCATGGCAGCGGGTACGCGCAGGATCTCAAGCAGATCCTCGTCCCACGCATTGCTGGCGATATTGTACATCAGCGTCCGCGAGGCGTTGGTCGCATCGGTAACGAAGCTCTTGCCGCCGGTCAGACGCCAGATCAGGAAGGTGTCGATGGTACCGAAGCAGAGCTCACCCTTGGCGGCGCGCGCCCGGGCGCCCTTCACATTGGCGAGCATCCAGGAGAGCTTGGTGCCCGAGAAATAAGGGTCGAGCAGCAGGCCGGTGCGGCGGGTGAAGAGCTTCTCCAGATCCTGCCGCTTCAGCTTGTCGCAATAGCTCGCAGTGCGGCGGTCCTGCCAGACGATGGCGTTATGGATCGGCTTGCCGGTCTCGCGGTCCCAGACGACAACGGTTTCGCGCTGGTTGGTGATGCCGACGGCAGCGATATCCTTTGCCGTGATGTCGGCCGCCGTGATGGCCTTGCCAACGGTGAACAGCACGGATGCCCAGATTTCCTCCGGGTCATGCTCGACCCAACCGGGTTTCGGGTAATGCTGCGTGAACTCCTTCTGCCCGACGCCGGCAACTTTCATATTGCCGTCGAAAACGATCGCCCGTGTCGAGGTCGTTCCCTGGTCGATCGCCAAGACATAGCCGCCCATGCATTCCTCCCGATAGTTCTGTCTTTAAAGCAACAGATACGACAGCAAAACGAATGTGAAAAGAAAGCAAAACGAAATTTTTGTCGAAAACGCCCCATTCCCGCTCGCGAATATATGAAGCATGCTGTCGCAAAAGAGTCTTGCAGCGATGCGATTGCCATATTCGCGGGTTTGGGACTAACCTCAAGCCGCTATTGCGCTGCACCAAGATGCCGCGCGTCCAAGGAGAACATCATGGCAAGAACAGTCGTTGTCACCGGTTCTACAAGCGGTATCGGCCTCGCCATCGCGACCGCCTTCGCCGCGAAGGGTGAAAACATCGTCATCAATGGCTTCGGCAAGCCGGAAGAGATCGATGCCATCAGAAACACGCTTGAAGCCTCGGGCGGCGGCAAAGTGATCTACCATCCGGCCGACATGACCAAGCCCGCCGAGATCGCCGACCTGATCGCGACCGCCAATTCGACCTTCGGCAGCGTCGACGTTCTCGTCAACAATGCCGGCATCCAGCATGTCGAGAAGATCGAGGATTTCCCGATCGACAAGTGGGACCAGATCATTGCCATCAACCTGTCGAGCTCGTTTCACACCATTCGCGCCGCCGTGCCGCTGATGAAGGCGAAGAAATACGGCCGCATCATCAATATCGCGTCGGCCCACGCCCTCGTCGCCTCCCCGTTCAAATCCGCCTATGTCGCGGCAAAACATGGTATATTGGGCCTGACCAAGACGGTAGCACTCGAGCTTGCCGAATTCGGCGTCACGGCCAACGCCATTTGCCCCGGCTATGTTCTGACCCCACTCGTCGAAAAGCAGATCCCGGACACGGCCAAAGCGCGCGGGATGACCGAGGAGCAGGTCAAGAACGAGGTGATCCTCAAGGCGCAGCCGACGCATGAATTCGTCAAGGCCGAGGAGATCGGTGCATTGTCGCTCTACCTGGCCAGCGACGACGCGCGCCAGATCACCGGCACACACGTCTCGATTGACGGTGGCTGGACCGCGGAATAACGATAGACGGTTAGGGCCGGATTCGATGACGCGTCCGGCCCTGAACGACAAAAAACAATTGGGAACCACATGAACGACAGCATCCGCTTTATCCTCAACGGCGAGGATATCTCACTTTCCAGCCTGCGCCCCACCGAGACGCTCCTCGATTTCCTGCGTCTCAACCGGCATCTGACGGGCACGAAGGAGGGATGCGCGGAAGGCGATTGCGGCGCCTGCACCGTTCTGGTTGGCCGGCTGATCGACGGCGGACTGCACTACGAGTCCGTCAACGCCTGCATTCGTTTCGTCGGCTCCCTGCATGCCACCCATGTCGTCACCGTCGAGCATCTGGCCGCCAGGGATGGCACGCTGCATCCGGTGCAGCAGGCCATGGTCGACTGTCATGGTTCGCAATGCGGCTTCTGCACGCCGGGCTTCGTCATGTCACTCTACGGCCTGTGGCTATCGACCGAAAAGCCTAGCCGGGAGCAGATCGAAAAGAGCCTGCAGGGCAATCTCTGTCGTTGCACCGGCTACGAGCCGATCGTGAAAGCCGCTGAACAGGTGAGCCAGAAACGCCCGAGCGCCCTGTTCGATCCGCTGGAAAAGACCCGCTCCGATATCGTCGCCCGTCTCTGGGCCATGCAGGGCGGCGATACCATCAATATGAGCTCTTCCGACGGAGATCGCCTGATCGTACCGGGCTCGGTTTCGGCTCTCGCGCAAGTGCTCGCCAACGAGCCGAAGGCGACCGTCGTTGCCGGCTCCACCGATGTCGGCCTCTGGGTTACCAAGCAGATGCGCAAGCTCGACCCGGTCGTCTTTATCAACCACCTGACCGACCTGCAGAAGATCACCGTGGACGACACCGGCCTCACCATCGGCGCCGGCGTTACCTATAGCCGCGCCTTCGCCGCCATTGCCGAAAAGATCCCGGCATTCGCGAACCTGATCAACCGCATCGGCGGCGAGCAGGTGCGCAACATGGGTACGATCGGCGGCAACATCGCCAACGGGTCACCGATCGGAGACACGCCGCCGCCACTGATCGCGCTCGGCGCCACCGTCAAGCTGCGTTCGATTGCCGGCACGCGCACCTTGCCTTTGGAAGACTTCTTCATCGACTACGGCAAGCAGGACCGCAATCCCGGCGAATTCGTCGAGGGCATCTTCGTGCCCTACCCCGCCGAAGACATCCATTTCGCCGTCTACAAGATCTCCAAGCGCCGTGATGAGGATATCTCCGCACTTTGCGGCGCTTTCCATCTGGCGCTGGACCAGGCCGGCAACGTTGCCGATATCCGCATCGCCTTCGGCGGCATGGCCGGCACGCCGAAGCGCGCCCGCACGGTCGAGGCCGAACTGGTTGGCAAGCCCTGGACGGAAGCGACGGTCACCGCCGCGCGGCCGGCCTTCGATGCCGACTACTCGCCGCTCACCGACTGGCGCGCCACCGCCGAATACCGGCAACTGACCGCCAAGAACCTGCTGATCCGCTTCTATCTCGAGACGGCCGGCGCGCCGCAGGAATTGAAGCGCTTCGCGACGGTGGAGGCGTAACGATGGACAAGTCCACCTTCGAAGAGCGCAAGGTCATCAACGGCTCGATGCATGGCTCGCAGAAGCATGACTCGGCGCACAAGCATGTAACCGGCGGTGCCGACTATATCGACGACCTGCCGGAACCCTCTGGCCTGCTGCATGGCGCGCTCGGTCTCTCCGACCGCGCCCACGCCGACATCGCCGGTATCGATCTTTCCGCGGTCAAAGCCTATCCGGGCGTCGTCTGGGTGTTCACCGGCAAGGACATCCCCGGCGTCAATGACACCAGCTCGAACGGCATGCATGACGAGCCGCTGCTCGCTGAGACCAAGGTCGAGTTCCACGGCCAACCGATCTTCGCCGTCATCGCCGAAACCCGCGATGCCGCCCGCCGCGCCGCGAGGCTTGCCAAGATCGATTATCGCGACCTGCCGCATTGGAGCGATATCGATGGTGCGCTCGCCAATGGCGCGCCGCTAGTCTACGAGCCGATGACGCTGAAGCGCGGCGAGCCGGAAAATGAGATGGCCAATGCCAAAAACCGCATCAAGGCGCAGATGCGCATCGGCGGCCAGGAGCATTTCTATCTCGAAAGCCATATCGCCATGGCGATCCCCGGCGAAGACGACGAAGTGACCGTCTGGTCCTCCACCCAGCATCCGAGCGAAATCCAGCATATCGTCGGCCATGCGCTGAACATTCCGTCCAATGCCGTCACCGTCAATGTGCGCCGCATGGGCGGCGGCTTTGGCGGCAAGGAGACTCAGGGCAACCAGTTCGCCGCCCTCGCCGCCGTCGCCGCCAAGAAACTTGGCCGCGCCGTCAAATTCCGTCCCGACCGCGACGAAGACATGGCCGCAACCGGCAAGCGCCACGACTTCCTGGTCGATTACGAAATCGGCTTCGACGATGAGGGCCGCATCCACGCCGTCGACGCGACCTATGCCGCCCGCTGCGGCTTTTCCTCCGATCTTTCCGGCCCGGTCACCGACCGCGCGCTGTTCCATGCGGATTCGAGCTATTTCTATCCGCATGTGCACCTCACCTCGAAACCCTTGAAGACGCATACCGTCTCCAATACCGCCTTCCGCGGTTTCGGCGGGCCACAGGGCATGGTTGGCGGCGAGCGTTTCATCGAGGAGATCGCCTATGCGCTCGGCAAGGACCCGCTGGAGATCCGGCGCGCCAATTTCTATGGCCAGCCGGGTTCCGGCCGGACGCTGACGCCCTATCATCAGGAGGTGGAGGACAACATCATCCATCGCATCGTCGATGAGCTGGAAGAATCCTCCGATTATCAGGCGCGCCGTAACGCCATCATCGAATTCAACCGCTCCAGCCGCTTCATCCGCAAGGGCATCGCGCTGACGCCGGTGAAATTCGGCATCTCCTTCACCATGACCGCCTTCAACCAGGCGGGCGCGCTGGTGCATGTCTATCAGGACGGCTCGATCCACCTGAACCATGGCGGCACGGAGATGGGCCAGGGCCTCTATACCAAGGTGGCGCAGGTCCTGGCCGACAGTTTCCAGGTCGATATCGACCGGGTGAAGATCACGGCGACCACCACCGGTAAGGTACCGAACACATCCGCGACCGCCGCCTCCTCAGGCTCCGACCTGAACGGCATGGCCGCCTTCGACGCCGCCCGGCAGATCAAGGAGCGGCTGGTTGCTTTTGCCGTGGAGAAATGGGGTGTCGGCGCCGAAGAGGTCCAGTTCCTGCCGAACCGCGTTCGCGTCGGCGACAGCGAAATCCCCTTTCCCGATTTCATCAAGCAAGCCTATTTTGCCCGCGTGCAGCTCTCCGCTGCCGGCTTCTACAAGACGCCGAAAATCCATTGGGACCGCAAGGCGGGTCGCGGCACCCCGTTCTATTATTTCTCCTACGGCGCCTCCGTCTCCGAAGTCTCGATCGATACGCTGACCGGCGAATATCTGATCGACCGCACCGATATCCTCCACGATGTCGGCCGTTCGCTGAACCCGGCCATCGATATCGGCCAGGTCGAAGGCGCCTACGTGCAGGGCATGGGCTGGCTGACGACGGAAGAGCTCTGGTGGGATGCCAAGGGCCGGCTGCGAACCCACGCGCCGTCGACCTACAAGATCCCGCTCGCCTCCGACCGGCCGAAGATCTTCAACGTCCGCCTCGCCGAATGGTCCGAAAATGCCGAGGCCACCATCGGCCGCTCCAAGGCCGTCGGCGAACCGCCCTTCATGCTGGCGATTTCCGTTCTCGAAGCCTTGTCCATGGCTGTTGCGAGCGTCGCGGACTACCGCGTCTGCCCGAGGCTGGATGCGCCGGCAACGCCGGAGCGGGTGCTGATGGCGGTCGAGCGGCTGAAGGGGATGTGATGGTTGGGGAGGTGACGTGCCGTAAGGAATACCCTTCGCTTGCGCTCAGGGTGTTCGTTGCTACGCGCCGAACAGCCCCCCTCTGCCCCTTTGGGGCATCTCCCCCACAAGGGGGGAGATTGGTAGTCCGTAGCGCCATCGGATACCAAACAAACATCGGATCTATTGAAGCAAAGCTGCGTTGCCTTCTTGAGCGGCGCGGCAAATTCCCACCAATCTCCCCCCTTGTGGGGGAGATGTCACGAAGTGACAGAGGGGGGTACACACTCTCCGCATACTTCAAGGGTCCCACCTCATGACCCAACCCCTCGAAGCCTTCCTCTCCCAAAACCCACGCGCCATCCTGATCGAAATCACCGGCACGCAAGGGTCCACCCCGCGTGAAGCCGGCACCTTCATGCTGGTCTCGGCGGATCATATCTGGGGGACGATCGGCGGCGGGCAGTTCGAATATCTGGCGATCGGCAATGCCCGGGAAATGCTGGCGGGTACGGGTGGCGTGGAGTTCATGGATATCCCGCTCGGCCCCGAGATCGGCCAATGCTGCGGCGGCCGCACGCAACTGCGCTGCCGCCCAGCGGCGCCGGAGACGATCGAGACGCTGAAACGGCGGCTGCGGGACGAGAGCGGCGACTGGCCGGAGGTCTATCTCTTCGGCGCCGGCCATGTCGGGCGCGCCCTGGCGATTGCACTGAAACCGCTACCGATGATCACCACGGTCATCGAAACGCGGCAGGAGGAGCTGGACGAGCTTCCGGCCGATACCAACGGCCGCCTCGTCGCCATGCCGGAAGCCTTGGTATCGGATATTCCTGCAGGCGCGGCCATCGTCATCCTGACCCATGATCATGCGCTGGATTTCCTGATTGCCCAGCAGGCGCTCGCCCGCCCCGATCTCGCCTATGTCGGCATGATCGGCTCGGCGACGAAACGCGCCACCTTCGCCCATTGGCTTGCCCGCGAGGGCGGCGACAAGACTTTCCTCGACCGGCTGACGCTGCCGATCGGCGGCGGAGCGGTGAAGGACAAGCGTCCGGAGGTCATCGCCGCTATGACGGCCGCCGAGTTGCTGACGGCCTTTACGACCTATCGCATCCGACCATCCTCATAGTGAGGCGCACGCCCGTCGAGAAACCCGAGGTCGCGCTTGAGCTGCTCGGGCATCTCGTCAAGATCAAGCCGCGGCAAAGACGCCGTGCTTCCGGGAAAGACCTGCACCAAGGTCTCCAACATGCGGGCCCAAACCGAAGGCCTCGCAATATTCACCTGTTCAACAGCATGGCAATCCATGACAACACCTCAATCCAATCGATGATATGGATTGCAGATTGCTCCCGAAAATGCTGAAATTCCAATCGAACAAACGTCTGCATGCATAAAGAGAGCTTATCCATGAAGCTGTCGAAACAGTTTCCATTGAACGCGCTCCGCGTCTTCGAGGCCGCCGCCCGGCTCGGCAGTTTCACCCGCGCCGGCGAGGAGCTGGGCATGACGCAGACGGCCGTCAGCTATCAGATCAAGCTTCTGGAGGGGGTTATCGGTGAGCCACTCTTTTTGCGAAAGCCAAGGCAGATCGCGTTGACCGAGGCAGGAGAACGGCTGGCGCCGAAGGTAAGCGAGGCTTTTGCCCTGCTGCAGGAGGCCATGGCTTCGGTCAGCGGTGACGCCGAGACCACGCTCCTCATCGATTCGACGCCGACCTTCGCGTCGCAATGGCTTGCTCGACATATCGGCTCGTTTCAACTGCAGCATCCGAATGTCGCCGTCCGGCTCGCCACGTCGGGCAAGCTCATCGATTTCTCTCGCGACCCGGCCGATATCGCCATTCGCAGTGGTCGCGGAACATGGCCTGGGCTGCGCGCGCATCTGTTGATGAAAGTCAACTTCACGCCGATGCTCAGCCCGGAGCTGGCAGCCAGCATTGGCGGCGTCCATGAGCCCGCCGACCTTCTCAAGCTGCGGATCATCGACGCCGGGGACCCCTGGTGGGAGCAATGGTTCCAGGCGGCGGAGGTGCCTGATCCCGGCCTGCAAGGCAGGCCGAGAAGCCGGCTCGGCGCGCAATCCTTCGAAGCAAGTGCTGCCATCGCCGGACAGGGTGTGGCGATCCTGACCCCCGAATTCTACGCCGACGATCTCGCCGGCGGGCGGTTGATCCAGCCCTTCGACATCCTTTGCAGCGATAGCTCAGACTACTGGATTGCCTATCCGGAAAGCAGGCGCCACACGCCGAGAATCCGTGCCTTCAGGAACTGGATCCTCGGCGAATTCGGCATGCCACTGGAATAGGGCTCAATAGGCCATGTCCGGCGCGTAGAAACAGCGTGGCGTGTTCTCGTCCGGAAACAGGCAAAGGTGATAGGACCCATCCGGCGAACGCATCGTCTTGCCCTGCGGCAGCGTGAAGATATGAGCATGCGTTACATAGCGGTGATCGCCCGGCTGCAGCATGATCCGATAACCGCCCGGAATGACGGTGACCGTGCGGGAGGGGATCATCTCGCAATCACCGGTCTCGCTGTCGCCACTGCAACAGTAGGGATCATAGGCCCAGCCGGAAGGCGCATCATGCGCCAGGGCCGCGGTAGAAAAAAGAAAGAATACGAACGCCAGAATACCACGCATGGGCAATTCTCCGTCGAAATGGACGGCTGACGCGGACGCAGTCCGCTCAAAGCAGCCGCAGGCGTTTCACAACTCGCCATATTCTGATCTAATGCGAGCCGGACGCACGACAAGAGTGTCGCTTTTCCCTGACACATCAAACTCCCCCCTTCCCTCCGTCCCCAACATTTTGCAATGTGTCGAGTCGGAGGAAGAAAAGGGGAACTGAATGTATGAATACGCCATCGCGTGGGAATGGCTGGCCTTTGCTGCCCGCTGGTTCCACGTCATAACCGCCATTGCCTGGATCGGTTCGTCCTTCTACTTCATCGCGCTCGATCTCGGGCTGGTGAAGCGTCCCCATCTTCCGCCCGGCGCCTATGGCGAGGAGTGGCAGGTGCATGGTGGCGGCTTCTACCATATCCAGAAATATCTGGTCGCCCCGGCTTCGATGCCGGAACACCTGACCTGGTTCAAGTATGAGAGCTATTTCACCTGGCTCTCCGGCTTCCTGATGCTCTGTATCGTCTATTACGGTGGCGCCAATCTCTTCCTCATCGACCGGCATGTGCTCGACGTCAGCGTTCCCGTTGCCATTCTCATCTCGCTCGCCTCGCTTGCCGGCGGCTGGATCGTTTACGACCTGCTCTGCAAGTCGCCGCTCGGCAACAATACCTGGGGCCTGATGGCGGTCCTCTATGCCGTCCTCGTCTTCATGGCCTGGGGCTATACGCACCTCTTTACCGGCCGCGCCGCCTTCCTGCATCTCGGCGCGTTCACGGCGACGATCATGTCGGCGAACGTCTTCATGATCATCATCCCCAACCAGAAGGTCGTGGTCGCCGACCTGATCGCGGGCCGCACGCCTGACCCGAAATATGGCCGCATCGCCAAGCAGCGTTCGCTACACAACAACTATCTGACGCTGCCTGTCATCTTCTTCATGCTGTCGAACCACTATCCGCTGGCCTTCGGCACGGCCTATAACTGGGTCATCGCCGCGCTGGTGTTCCTGATGGGCGTCACCATCCGCCACTGGTTCAACACCACGCATGCCCGCAAGGGCCGCCCCACCTGGACCTGGATCGTCACCGTCATTCTCTTTATCCTGATCATGTGGCTTTCGACCGTGCCGAAGATCTTGACCGGCGAGAAGGATGCCGAAGCAGTCGCGCCCGCCTTCCAGCAGTTTGCATCAGACGCGCATTTCCCGGCGGTAAAGCAGATGGTTTCGACGCGCTGTTCGATGTGCCACGCCGCCGAGCCGGTTTATGAGGGCATTGTGCGCCCGCCGAAGGACGTGATGCTGGAAAACGACGCAGAAATCGCTATGCATGCCCGCGAGATCTATATTCAGGCCGGCCGCAGCCGCGCCATGCCCCCCGGCAATGTCACCGAAGTGACCCCGGAGGAGCGCAAGCTGCTGGTCGCCTGGTTCGAAAGCTCCGTCGGAGAAAAAGACCAATGACCACCCTTTTGCGCGGCCGCCTGCTGTCCTTCAAGCGCGCGCCGCAAAGCCTTGATGACACAGGCAGCTATACGTATGAAAGCGATGGCGGCCTGCTGATCGAGAATGGCATCATCGCCGCTGTCGGCCCCTATGCCGAGATCAAGGCGAAAGCACCAGCGGACGTTGCCGAAATCGACCACCGGCCGCATCTGATCCTGCCGGGCTTCATCGACATGCACCTGCATTTCCCGCAAATGCAGGTCATCGCCTCCTATGCCGCAAACCTGCTGGAATGGCTGAACACCTACACCTTCCCCGAGGAATGCCGCTTCGTCGAGAGCGCTCATGCCGAGCGCATCGCCACCCATTTCTACGACGAGCTGATCCGCCACGGCACGACGACGGCGGTTGCCTATTGCTCTGTGCACAAGACCTCCGCCGACGCCTTCTTTGCCGAAGCCATGCGCCGAAACATGCGTATGGTCGGCGGCAAGGTGATGATGGACCGCAACGCGCCGCAGGGTCTGCTCGACACGCCGCAGATGGGCTACGACGAAACCCGCCAGGTGATTGCCGACTGGCATGGCAAGGGCCGTAACCACGTCGCCATCACGCCGCGCTTCGCCATCACCTCGACGCCCGAGCAGATGGAAACCACCGCGGCCCTTGCCCGCGAGTTCCCCGACCTGCACATTCAGACGCATCTTTCCGAAAACCACGACGAGATCAAGTTCACCGGCGAGCTCTATCCGGATGCGATCGACTATACCGATATCTATGCCCGATACGGCCTGCTCGGCCCGAAAAGCCTGTTCGGCCATGCGATTCACCTGTCCGAGCGTGAAGCCGACGCCATGAGCGAGGCCGGCGCGATTGCCGTGCATTGCCCGACATCCAACCTCTTCCTCGGCTCCGGCCTGTTCCCATTGAAAGCCTTGGCCCGCCGCGAAAAGCCCGTCCGCATCGGCGTCGCCACCGACATCGGCGGCGGCTCCAGCTATTCGATGCTGCGCACGATGGATGAGGCCTACAAGATCCAGCAGCTCCTCGGCGAACGCCTGAACCCGTTGGAAAGCTATTATTACATCACGCTCGGCAACGCCGAGGCCCTGTCGCTCGCCGACAAGATCGGCACGCTCGAGGCCGGCACCGACGCCGACCTCACCATCCTCAACGCGGCGGCCACACCGGCCATGGCGCTGAAGATGGAGGTGGTGAAAACGCTGCCCGAGGAGCTATTCCTGTTGCAGACGATGGGCGACGACCGGGCGATCGTGGAGACATATGTCGCGGGAAAACCTGCAAAATCGGCCTTGAATTGATAGAGTTCTCCCGCGATTATCGAACTCTCACATCCGGAAACAAACCGTTCTGATCCAAGTTTCTCCATAGCATTTTCGTCAAGAAGGCAGACCGCCATGACCGCGCCGCTCACCATTGCCGACCTGAAACAGCTGGCCAAACGGCGCGTGCCGAAAATGTTCTTCCAATATGCCGATTCCGGCTCCTGGACCGAGTCGACCTATGAGGCCAATGAAGCGGATTTCAGGAAGATCAAGCTGCGCCAGCGCGTGCTTGTCGACATGACCAACCGCTCGCTGGAGAGCACCATGATCGGCCAGAAGGTGTCGATGCCGGTGGCACTGGCGCCGACGGGGATGACCGGCATGCAGCATGCCGACGGCGAAATGCTGGCGGCACGGGCCGCCGAAGAGTTCGGCATTCCCTTCACGCTCTCGACCATGAGCATCTGCTCCATCGAGGATGTGGCCTCAGCGACGACGAAACCCTTCTGGTTCCAGCTCTATGTGATGCAGGACCGAGATTTCGTGATGAGCCTGATCGATCGCGCCAAGGCGGCAAAATGCTCGGCTCTGGTACTGACGGCCGACCTGCAAATTCTCGGCCAGCGCCACAACGACGTCCGCAACGGCCTCTCGGCACCACCGAAATTCGCTCCGAAGCACGTATGGCAGGTGGCAACCAGGCCCTCATGGTGCTGGCAGATGCTACAGACCAAGCGGCATTCCTTTGGCAACATCATCGGCCACGCCAAGGGTGTGAACGACGTCAAATCCCTTTCGAACTGGACGACCGGTCAGTTCGATCAGCGACTGTCGTGGAGCGACGTCGCCTGGATCAAGGAATATTGGGGTGGCCCGCTGATCATCAAGGGCATTCTCGACGTGGAGGATGCCAAGGCGGCGGTCGACACCGGCGCGGACGCAATCATCATCTCCAACCATGGCGGCCGCCAGCTCGATGGCGCTCCCTCTTCGATCAGTGTGCTGCCTGGGATCGTCGACGCGGTCGGCGACAAGATCGAAGTGCATATCGACGGTGGCATTCGCTCCGGCCAGGATGTGCTGCGCGCCGTGGCGCTTGGCGCCAAGGGCACCTATATCGGCCGCCCCTTCCTCTACGGCCTCGGCGCCATGGGCAAGGACGGCGTGACGCTGGCGCTGGAGATCATCCGCAAGGAGATGGATCTCTCCATGGCATTTTGTGGCAAGCGGGATATCAAGACGGTGGACCGGGGAATTATCGCCGGGGCCTAGCGCAACCAGCCCGTTGCCAGCCCGCTCGCCCAATCGGCACGACCGACTTTGGTGGCGAATTCGGCCATCGTTTGATGATCGTAGGCCACCTGCCGGAAGATCGGCACCCAGACGCCGCCAACCTTTTCCATAATGGCATAGGAGGCCAAGGGATGGCCTGCCTCAACCCTGTGATAATAGGGAAGATCGTCGTCATAGGCCGGGCAGCCGACGCTGCCGGGATTGACGATCAGGCGCCCGTCGGAAAGACGGACAGCGCGCGGAATATGGCTATGGCCGCATAGGATCAGCGGGAAATCAACGCCGACAGCGAAGGTTTCGATCTCTTCAAGCGGCTTCAGATGGATATAACCGTCTGGAGAGACGGTTTCTAGCCAGTAGATATTGTCGTTTGCCGGCGTGGCATGGCAGAGATAGGCTTCGCCCTTATAAGTCGTACTGAAGGGCAGGCTTCGCAGCCAATCGAGATGATGCGGAGATAAGTCCTCATAAGCGACCCTGTCCGATTCATGCATCGTCTCCGGCGCCTGTTCGATCAGATAGCGATCGTGATTGCCGCGAACCGTCACAGCATCAAGGGCAAGCAGAATATCGGCCGTCTTGCCGGCGGTCAGCGGTCCGCTGAAGCAATCGCCGAGATTGATGATGTCCTCGATACCCTGCGCACGGATATCGGCAAGCACGGCCTCCAGCGCGAGGTGGTTGCCGTGGATGTCCGCAATGACAGCAAAACGCAAAACTCAGCTCCCGCGATAGGTGGAATAGCCATAGGGCGAAATCAAAAGTGGCACATGATAATGCGCCGTCGTATCGGCAATGCCGAAGCGGATCGGCACGAGATCGAGGAAGGCCGGGTCGGGCAGCGTGGTCCCGCTCGCGCGCAGATAATCACCGGCATGGAAGAGCAATTCATAGGTGCCGGCAACGAAGCTATCGCCAATCAGGATCGGTCCGCCATCGACACGTCCGTCGGCATTGGTCGTCACGGTCTTGAGATGCGTCCGCGTCTCGCCCGCGATCTTGAAGAGATCGATCAGCAGTCCTTCAGCCGGCTTGCCGAGGGCAGTGTCGAGCACATGGGTCGTCAGTCCGGTCATAGGGTCGGCGCTCCAATGATGAAGGGGGTATCGAAGAAGAATTCCACCAGATTGTTGCCCGGCCCATCGCGATCGACAATGAGGAAGTCGCTCGGCTGATCGAGAGCCATCAGCGGATAATGCCAGACATTGGCCCGATAATTCACACCCTGGTCGCCGCGCGCCAGAAAGACCTGCGGCCTTCCCGGCTTGCCGTCCTTATCCTTCGAAACGACCACGAGAAACGGACGACCGTTGAGCGGCACGAAACTCTGGCTGCCGAAGGGGTGACGCTCCATCATCTCGATCGCATAGGGAAAGGCGCGTGGCTGACCACGAAAGAGGTTTAGGATCACCCGTGCGCCGTCGCCAAGGGCCTCGGCGCTGGAAAGCGCATGAAACCGCTCCGTCGTGCCGCCATTGATGAACCGCATCGTCGCCGGGTCGGCCTCGATCACGTCGCCGAAGGGGGCGAAGGCAGCCTTGGTCAGAGGGTGAAGTTCGAGAGTCTGGGTCATTATGATCATTCGCCTTCTGCCCGCCAATGGCGGATCGCTTCGAGCTGCGATAGCAATTCGGGGACCGCGTGCGCAACGGCAGTCCAGATATCCTCGACACTCATCGAAGCTTCGTCGAACAATAGGCGCTTGCCCATATCCCTCAGCTCGTTCCAGCGCACCTCCGGATGCTCCGGTTCGAATTCCGGATGTTTTTCCAACAATTCGACTGCCGCTGCACCAATGACGCAAAGGCTGTAGGCGACAGCGGATTGCACAAGCTTGTTTCCAGCAAATGCGGTCCCATCCATGCCTCGAACGAAAAGGCGCGCCTCGCCGGCGGCCTTCTGCATGCGATCCAGATAATAAACAGGACCCTGCGTGGTCATAGCTAGGCCCTGTCGCCGAAAAGCCGGAGCCGCATCACACACCTCCGTCTGGAAGCATGGATTGCAGGCGCAGCAGCGCAATCTTCTCCACCTGCGCCGTTGCGGTCGTGAATTCCGCGTCCCGGTCATTGCCGATCCGCGTTTCGAAGGCGGCAAGGATGTCGTCCTTGCCGAGACCCTTGACCGCGATAATAAAAGGAAAGCCGAATTTCGTCACGTAGGCCGTGTTGAGTTCGGTGAAGCGGGCATGCTCTGCAGGACTCAGCCGATCGAGCCCTGCCCCCGCCTGCTCCTTGCGGCTGTCCTCGGTAAGCTCACCGGCGATCGCCAACCGGCCGGCAAGATCGGGATGCGCCCGCAAGACGCCAAGCCGCTCGTCCGCACTGGCAGCGCGGAAAATAGCAGCCAGGACGGCATGAACGCCACCCGACGTCAGCGGCTCGGCAATGGAACCAGCGTCACAAGCACGCTCGGCGATGAATGGGGAGTGCTCGAAGACCCCGCCGAAACGAGCCACGAATTCGTCACGCGACACCATCTCAGGGAGCGCCCGCGGGCAGGTGGTTCTCGTACCAATGATTGGCGATCTCGATGCGCTTGGGCACCCAGACCTTGTCGTGCTTCAGCACATACTCAATGAAGCGCCTGAGCGCCGCCGCGCGACCCGGCCGTCCGACCAGACGACAATGCAGGCCGACCGACATCATCTTCGGGCTGCCCTGCTTGCCCTCTTCATAGAGCGTATCGAAGGCGTCCTTGAGATAGGTGAAGAACTGATCGCCGGAATTGAAGCCCTGCGGTGTGGCGAAGCGCATGTCGTTGGTGTCAAGCGTATAGGGAATGATCAGGAACGGCTTGCCGTCGAGGCCATCGACCCAATAGGGCAGATCGTCGGCATAGGAATCCGACGAATAGAGAAATCCGCCCTCCTCCATCACCAGCCGCAGCGTATTGTCGGACGGCTTGCCCTGGTACATGCCGTAGGGGCGCTCGCCGGTCAGCTCGGTATGCAGGCGCACGGCCTCGAGGATATGCTTGCGCTCAAGATCCTCGGGAAAGTCCTTATATTCCAGCCAACGATAGCCGTGGCTGGCGATCTCCCAGCCGGCTTCCTTCATGGCAGCAACGGCTTCGGGATTGCGCGCCATGGCAAGCGTCACGCCATAGACGGTCGCCTGCACCTTGAGCTCGGTGAACATGCGCCACAGCCGCCAGAAACCGGCACGCGAACCATATTCATAGATCGATTCCATGTTGAGATTGCGCTGGTTCGGCCAGGCTGCCGCGCCGACGATTTCCGACAGCAGGTTCTCTGAAGCCGGATCGCCGTCGAGAATGCTGCTTTCCCCGCCCTCTTCATAATTGATCACGAACTGCACCGCGACGCGGGCATCACCAGGCCATTTCGGATCGGGCGGATTGCGGCCGTAGCCGACGAGATTGCGGGGATAGGTATCGGACATGAAAGCACCTTCTCGAATATGCGGAGACGGTAGCATCCACGGCCGGAAAGTCGAGATGGAAAGTAAGAAACTCACTTTCCTTTCAGGAATAAATCCCTAGGCGATTTTGCGGGCGCTGATCTTGCCCATCGGATGCAGGGAGTGCACGCGGAACGGCCCGCCCATGCCCTCTTCCATCATCAGCGCGATGTTCGACACCGGCACAGGCTCGGCAAGTACCGGCTCGAAGACATCACGCAAGACCTGCTCCATGCGCGCGGTATCAGTGGGATTGACCGTGCCCGTCAGCATCATATGGAAGCGGAATTCGTCCATGACATGGGGATGGCCCCAGCGGTGCAGATTGGCGAATTGCGTGGCTGACAAGCCGTCCGGGTCGCTGCGTTCAATTTCAGCCTCGGTCAGCGGCGCACGATAGTGATCGAAGGCCTGGATCACCGATGCGGCAAGGAAATGCATTTTCTGGCAGGGGACCGAAGGCACCAGGCCAAAAGCGCTGCCAAGGCGCGCGACTTCCAGCCGCGGAATCTCGAAGGGCGTAAGCGTGCCGGAGAAGCGCATGAGATCGCGCAACAGCCCAGCCTCGGACGTATCCTCCGCCAGTCGAAACGGCGCCTTTAATGTGCCGTTGAAGCCATAGCGGCGCGGCACGGCGGTATGGAAGGCGATTTCGTGAATACCGAGCCCGCGCGTGGCGGGCGGATCGACCATCTCGCCGGAATAGACATTGCGGCCGAGCCAGTTTGCGGCCACCAGCGTCAGCGGATCGCTCGCGGACGGCGTGAAGCAAATGGCGTAGCGCATAAAATCTCCTCCGGAGGGCGATAAACCGGCTGGTCCAACCGGTTGCCGATGGGCAAGGAGATAGGTGATTTGCGTGACAGATTGACGACCTGAACGCAGCTTACGTTCACGTTTTATGTGATGCAGCTACAATATGGTTCGAAAGCGCAAAACCCTGCGGCAGCTTGAAAGAACACGGAATCTCCGCCGCCTCCAAAACCGCCGCCTCGGCCAGACGATGGGCCAGGCCGAAGCTGACCTTGAAACCGCCGGTCAGCGCGATCAGGCGCGGATGATCCGGATGTGCTCCCACCATCGGGTCCCTGTCGATCGCCTTCGGCCGCAAGCCGGCCCAGCGCTCGACCACCTCGGCGTCGGCAAGAACCGGCGCCATCGCGCGGGCAGCGGCGAGCAGAGCGTCCAGCTGGCTGTCCGTCGATGTCGGATCGTCAAAACGGTTCTCGCTGGTGCTTCCGACCGCTACCAGCCCGCCTTCGTGCGAAACGATATAGAGCCCATCGCGAAAGATCACCGGCAGGCTTGCGTCGACATCCGCCTTCAGCAAGGCCGCCTGGCCCTTGACCGGTTGGCCGAGAGGAGAATGGCGGCCGGGCGTCAAGCCGTCGAGTATCGGAAAGGAGCTGTGGCCGGCGGAAAGAATGCAGCGGCCGAAATGAATGGCACCCTCGCGGGTCGTTGCAATACCTCTGTCCGGATCGATACCGTCGACGCCCAATCCCTGGACAAGTCGAACATGTTTCGCCTTACCGAGAAATGCGGCCAGAACCTTCAGCAAAGCGCGGGGCGCGACGCGGGCGGCGAGCGTGTCGAAAACAAACCCGCTTTCGCCGGCAGCGGCATCGATCCAGCCGTCGACAGGCGTGGCGTCCAGCACCTGCCAATGGAACTGCCGATCACCGTGACGCCAATGTGTCTCTGCGTCCTGCGAATGACCAAGCGCGATCTTGCGCAGATGCGGCTTCGGTAGGGGAATAAGTCGTCCCGAACGGCGATATCCGGCGGAAAGCCCGGTTGTGGCTTCAAGCGCCGCAATATCACTCTCCAGAGCCACCAGCGCATCGAATTGAAATTGCTTCTTCTCGGACCACTTGTCGGGCATATGCGGCATCAGCGCACCAAGCAGGCCGCCGCTTGCTCCGCTTCCCAGCCGGGCGCTATCGACAAGCAGCGTCTCTATGCCGAGCCGCTCCGCATGCACCGCCGCCCACAGGCCCATGATGCCGCCGCCGACGATCAGAAGTTCGACGGATGATTGACCGGCAGGCCCCGGAGGATTATCGGCTTTTCCCATGACAGATCCAGTTTCCGATCGGACGCAAGCGACCGAGACCACTGCAGTGAGCCGAGAGCTCGAATGGCGCGACGGCGATATGCCCTATTCGACCGCCTTTGGCGACCATTTTTATTGCCAGACCGACGGCCGGCTGGAATGCGGCCACGTCTTCCTCGATGGCAATGGCCTGCCCGCGCGCTGGAACGGGCAGCAGAATTTCCTGATCGGCGAGCTCGGTTTCGGCACCGGCCTGAATTTCTGCGAGACCTGGCGGCAATGGAAGCAACACGGCGAGCCGAACTCGCAACTGCATTTCATGTCCTTCGAACTCTATCCGATGCGCGCCGAGGAGATCGACCGTGCGCTCGCACGCTGGCCGGAGATCGATGCCGAGCGTCAGGCGCTTGTCGCCGCCTGGCCAGAAGAGCCACGCGGCACCGTCACGCTTACCCTTGACGCCTGCACACGCCTCAGCGTCGTCTGTGGCCCGGCAATGGACGGTGTGAGCCAGGCAAAAGCAAGCTTCGACGCGTGGTATCTCGACGGCTTCGCGCCGTCGCGAAACGCCGACATGTGGTCGCCGGAACTGATGCAGCTTCTTTATGAGAAGAGCGCCCCAGGCGGCACCTTCGCCACCTATGCCGCAGCCGGCTTCGTGCGCCGCAACCTGCAAACGGCAGGTTTTGCGGTCGAGCGGCGCAAGGGCTTTGCCGGCAAGCGCGAAATGCTCTGCGGGATCAAACAGGCTTAGCTGCGGGAGCGCTCGGTCTGAAGCGCTTCGTCGCCGAGCCAGCGGCGGACCTTCGCTTCAAGAAGCTCAGGGCTGATAGGCTTCGACATGTAATCATCCATGCCCGCTTCCAGGCACATGTCGCGGTCGACATCGAGCGCATGGGCGGTGACGCCGACGATCGGTACATGGCACCCCAGCCCGGCTTCCGCCTCCAGCTGCCTGATCGTGCGCGTCGCCTGATGGCCGTTCATGACCGGCATCGAGACATCCATCATGATCAGTGACGGCCGCAGCTTGAGCCAGGCATCCACGGCCTCCTGGCCATTCTGAACCACGAGGAAGCGCAGGCCCGTGACCTGCAGGATCTGTGTGAAGACGATCTGGTTGACCTCATTGTCCTCGGCCACGAGGACATCGATGGCGCTTACGGGTCTTGCCGATACGTCCTGCTCGACGGCTTGGATAGCGGCTTCCGCTTCGGCCTCTATCGGCAATTGCGCGGCGACCGCGGTCGCATAACCGGTCATCCGTTGCCGGCGCGCCATGCGTACGACATCGATGATGGTACCGCGCAGCACATTGGCACGAACCGGCTTCATCAGATGTGCCTGACCGTTCAATGCCGCGAATTCCTTGTCGCTGCCGACCACATCCATGGATGTCAGGAAGATCAGGGACAGAGCTTCGAAGCGAACATCCGCGCGGATGGTGCGCGCTACCTCGTCGCCATTCATGTCCGGCATATGGTAATCAAGGATCACGGCATCGACCGGCGCGCCCATCTCGGAAGCAGCATGGAGAATGGCAAGCCCTGTCTTGCCGTCTTCAGCGGCATAGCCGTCAAAGCCCCACTGCTGCAGCTGCTCTTCCAAGATCCGCCGGTTGATCTCGTTGTCGTCGATGACAAGAATGCGCGCACCCTTGACATTGACCGGCACCGTGCGCGGTTCGCTGCGCGCGGCTACCGGCGGCATCGGCAGATGTACGGTGAAGGTCGAACCCTTGCCCCATTCGCTATCGACTTCGAGATAGCCGCCGAAGAGATCGACCAGCCCGGCGGTGATCGCAAGCCCGAGACCCGTGCCTTCGTGGCGCCGCGTCGAGGAGGCGTCGACCTGCGAAAACTTCTCGAAAATGGAATCGAGCTTCTCCTTGGAAATGCCAAGGCCGGTATCCTCGACGCGAAGCGTCAGCATGACCTCGCCATTGTCGATCGGCTGACTATCCACCTCGACCAGCACATGGCCGCGCTCGGTGAACTTGATCGCATTGCCAAGCAGGTTGGTCACGATCTGGCGGAAGCGGCCTGCATCCCCCAGCACCATGGCCGGCACCTCGGGCGTGGCGCGCACCAGAAGCTCGATGTCCTTTTCCGCCGCCGGCGACGACAGGAGCGTCGCGACATCTTCCACCGCTTCGGCCGGATCGAAGGCCGCCTTGCGCAGGCGCATCTGGCCGGCGTCGATCTTGGAGAAATCGAGGATATCGTTGATGATCGTCAGAAGCGCATTACCCGACTTGACGATGATGTCGATGAAGGTCTTCTGCCGGGCGTCTAGATCGGTCTTGGCCAGCAATTCCGCCATGCCGAGAACGCCGTTCATCGGCGTGCGGATTTCATGGCTCATATTGGCGAGAAATTCGGATTTGGCCCGGTCGGCAGCTTCGCTGCGGGCCAGCAGCAGCTGTAGTTCCGCTTCGCGCTTTTTCATCTCGGTGACGTCGGTCAGCACCACGGTCCAGCGGCGACTCTCGCTCACCGCCGCTTCGAGCTGTATCCAGCGCTCACCCGCCACCCGGAAGATCATCGAAACCGGCTTGTCCGCCGCCATGTTTTCGCGCCAGGCAAACCGCAAGGCCTCCGGATCGGCACCGAAATCGCCGCGGGCAGCACAATGATCGAAGGCGGCGGACCAGTGCTTGCCAACCGCCAGACAATCCGCGGGAACGAGCAGCATGTCCGTCAGCGCGTCGTTCGCCAGCATAATGATGCCGTCCTGCAAGATCAGCAGTCCTTGCGACATGGCATGCGTCGCGTCCGTCATCAGATCGCCAAGACGTTCCAGCGCAAGATGCGCTTCACTGATCTCTCGCTCCTGTTGGCGCACGGAGGAGATGTCGGCATAGGTGACAAGCGTGCGGCCGTTTGAAATGCGGCGCGAATCCATAATGACCGATTTGCCGTCGGCATAGCTCATCTCGGTCTGGAGATTTGGCCCGGCGTTGTGGGAGGCCTCCATCCGGGCTTGGTAGATATCGTCGATATCGCCGGCATCGGCGCCGTAACGGCCAAGCTCGAAATGCTTGACGATGAGATCGCGAACAGGCCTGCCCTCGAAGCGCTCGTCCTTCGAGAAATCCCAGATGTCGTAAAAGGCATCATTGGTATATTCGACGTTGCAATCGCTATCATGGATCATCACGCCGATCGGCATGGAGCGGAGGATGCTCCCGAGATCCTGATGCAACGCCTCGGCGCGCGCCTGCGCCTCGATCAACTGCGTCTCGCGCAGCTTCAACACGGAAATATCGTTCATGGAGCCGACGACATAGCGCTTGCCGTCCGAGGTGACGACACGGTTGATGCGCGTCATGATCGGATGCGTCACATGCTGCCGATCGACCACCTGCCCCTCGAAGGCGAGCCCACGCCCCTCATTCAGCACTTGCTCGTTTTCGGCGAAATAATCATCGGCGCCGGTTTCGAACATCTCGTGCTCGGTCTTGCCGAGTACATCGGCGCGGCTGAGCCCGGTAATCGCCGCGTAGGCCTCGTTGGAATAGATCAGCCGATGGCTCGCATCGCGCACGAAGGAGGCAACCGGCAGATCCTCGAGAATGGTGCGATAAAGCCCGGTTTCGTCGACGCTTTCACCCTGAATGCCGACGTCACGCGTCTCGGAGGAGGAAACCGAAGGCACGGCCGGCGCATCGAGAAATATGCCGAAGACATAAAGCCGGTCCTCGGACGGCGAGAAGCTTTCGATCTGCACCCGCGACCGGACATGGCCGGCCGGATCGAAGCACAGCGCCGTCTCCTCGGAACCGAACACCAGCGAGCGGCGCTCCTTGTCCTCGCGGTCGACTTCCTCGCCACTGTCGAAGAGATCGCGGCTGCGATTGCCAATGAAATCGGAGATATCGCGCCGGAAAAACCGCGCATAGGCCTGGTTGACGGCGACATAGCGCAGATCGCTGTTCTTGACATAAGCCGGCTGATCCAGATCGGCGATCCGGCGGCAGGCCAATTCCAGCAGTTCACCGTCCGAGTTCAACAGCGCCCCTCTTCTCACCGCTCACGATAGTTTACTGAACCAAGGCTGTATCACAAAGCGCTTTAACAAGCCGTTAACCATATTTTCAGCCCACCGAACGTCGCGTTCAGGCCACTGAATATCCCAAAACGGTCACTCTCTGGTCGCAAACGACGGCAGCATCCAGCGTCGAACTCTGCCAAGAATCACGTTGGGATAATGGTGGAGAAAGAGCGATGAGCGACGATGCAACAACGGCCTTGCGCGAGACCGATACAGCAGCGGTGCCGGCCGAGCGCCGCCGCCGGACCGGTGGCCGCGGCGCTGAACGCAGCCGCAAACCGAGCGGTTCGAAGTACCTCAACCTCGTCAACAATCTCGCGCGCACCGAACTTCTGTCGCCCGAAACGCTGGACGACATTCACGAGGCGTCGCTGACCATTCTCGAAGAGATCGGCATGGACATCATCCTGCCGGAAGCGCGCGAGCGCATGAAGGCGGCGGGTGCAGACGTCACGCCCGGCACCGAGCGCGTCCGCTTCGATCGCGGCATGATCATGGAACTGATCGCCTCCGTCCCCTCGACTTTCACGCTGCATGCCCGTAATCCGCTCAGAAACGTAGAGATCGGCGGCAAGAACCTCGTCTTCGCTCAGGTCGCCTCCGCACCTTTCGTCGCCGATCGCGAGGGTGGCAGGCGGGCCGGTAACCGGGAGGATTTCCGTAAGCTGATCAAGCTTGCCCAATCCTACGACGTCATCCACACGACGGGCGGCTATCCCGTCGAGCCCATCGATATCCACGCCTCGGTGCGCCATCTCGACTGCCTCTCCGACATCGTTAAGCTGACCGACAAGGCGTTTCACTGCTATTCCCTCGGCAAGCAGCGTAATCTCGACGGCATCGAGATCGCCCGCATCGGCCGCGGTATCAGCATGGAACAGATGGAGCGCGAACCATCGCTCTTCACCATCATCAACTCCTCCTCCCCGCTGCGCCTCGACGGGCCAATGCTGCAGGGCATCATCGAAATGTCGTCGCGCGGCCAGGTCGTGGTCATCACGCCCTTCACGCTGGCGGGCGCCATGGCGCCGGTGACCATTGCCGGCGCGCTGGTGCAGCAGAATGCCGAAGCGCTCTGCGGCATCGCCTTCAGCCAGATGGTGCGCAAGGGAGCGCCGGTCATGTATGGCGGCTTCACCTCGAACGTCGACATGAAGACAGGCGCGCCGGCCTTCGGCACACCGGAATATATGAAGGCGGTGATCGCCGGCGGCCAGCTCGCCCGCCGTTACGGCATCCCCTACCGTACTTCCAACACCAACGCCTCCAACACGCTGGACGCACAGGCAGCCTACGAGTCGGCGCTGTCGCTCTGGGCGCTGACCCAGGGCGGCGGCAATTTCGTGCTGCACGCCGCCGGCTGGAGCGAGGGCGGGCTGACCGCCTGCTTCGAGAAATTCATCCTCGATGTCGACATGCTGCAGATGGTCGCCGAGTTCCTGACCCCTCTGGATGTCAGCCAGGATGCACTGGCGCTCGACGCCGTGCGCGATGTCGGCCCCGGCGGCCACTATTTCGGCACGGCCCATACGCTCGCCCGCTATGAGACCGCCTTCTATTCGCCCATTCTTTCCGACTGGCGGAACTACGAGACCTGGACGGAAGCCGGCCGTCCCACGACCTATGATCACGCCAACCGCATCTTCAAGGAAACCCTTGCCCGTTACGAGCGTCCACCGCTTGATTCGGCAATCGAAGAGGAGCTCGATGCCTTTGTGGCAAGACGCAAGGAGGAAGGCGGCGTGCCGACTGATTTCTAGAGTAAAATCAATACACTCCATGCGTTCAGCATGAACAAAATTTAATGTGACGCGCGCCCGTTTAGCCGCGACTTCGCCTCGTTTCCCGCCCAATTTCGACCTCGGCTTCGGCTGGGAGGCCTTTTGTTTGGGAAAGGA
The DNA here is from genome assembly GCF_000281735.1 of Rhizobium sp. AP16. Lineage (NCBI taxonomy): Bacteria > Pseudomonadati > Pseudomonadota > Alphaproteobacteria > Hyphomicrobiales > Rhizobiaceae > Rhizobium > Rhizobium sp. AP16. The sequence continues at coordinate 30,083 of NZ_AJVM01000038.1, forward strand.
ATTTCAATGTCTGTGCTTCGCACTGTAACCACGGCGGGCCTCATCGCGCTGACACTCGGCAGCGCCGCCGCCGTCACCACCACAACTGCCGCCGCTTCCGAGCGCGGCGCAATCTTCGGCGGCCTCGCTGCCGGCCTTGTCGGCGGCGCCCTCGTGGCGGAGGCCGCCCGTCCGGTTTACCCGGCTTATCCGACCTATTACCGCGCCTATCCGGCCTACTACAATGGTCCGGTTTATGAGCGGGTCTACGAGCGTCCATACCATGGCTGCTATTGGTCATGGCGCCATGACCGCTGGGGCCAGCCGTTTCGTGTAGAGGTCTGCCGTTAAGGCCGATCTATCCACTCGCGAACCTGTTGACGCCGCCGGACCTCCGGCGGCGTTTTTATTGCGCCTGCGAACAAGCTTTCGGCCGTACCCCTTGACTTTAGCCGCGAATAGGACCAAATGCGCTTCAGCTTTCACCTTCCGGCCGCCGCGTGAGCGTGCCCTGCGGGACTTTATGTACGCAAGAGAAGGACAAAAGCGCTTTTGAAATGAGACCGCACCCAAGGCGGTCAGATGCGCTGGAAAGCTTTTTCCAACTTACAAGTTCCCACTTCACGCGGGGTTCTTGACGCCAGAGACAGACCGGACCGCATGGTGCGACCCGGCCTATTTGCTTTGGCGCCCCCGAAAGGTATTGAATTGACCGATTTTCACTCGCTTGGTCTCTCCAAGCAGATCGTCGATACGCTGTCGCAGAACAACTTCGCGACGCCGACGCCGATCCAGGCACAAGCTATCCCGCTTGTCCTGCAGGGCCGCGACCTCATCGGCCTCGCCCAGACCGGCACCGGCAAGACCGCCGCTTTCGGCCTGCCGATCATCGAAATGCTGTTGAAGGACGCCAAGCGTCCCGATAACCGCACCGTCCGTACGCTGATCCTCGCCCCCACCCGCGAACTGGTGAATCAGATCGCCGACAACCTCAAGCTCTTCGTCCGCAAGACGGCGCTGAGGATCAACGTCGTCGTCGGTGGCGCCTCGATCAACAAGCAGCAGCTGCAGCTCGAGCGCGGCACCGACATTCTCGTCGCCACCCCCGGCCGTCTGCTCGACCTCATCAGCCGCCGCGCCCTGTCGCTCGGCCAGGTCAGCTACCTCGTCCTCGACGAAGCCGACCAGATGCTCGACCTCGGCTTCATCCACGATCTGCGCAAGATCTCCAAGATGGTCCCGGCCAAGCGCCAGACCATGCTGTTCTCGGCCACCATGCCGAAGACGATCGCCGATCTCGCTGCCGAATATTTGACCAACCCGGTCAAGGTCGAAGTGTCGCCTCCGGGCAAGGCCGCCGACAAGGTGGAACAGTATGTCCACTTCGTTTCCGGCCAGAACCACAAGACCGAGATCCTGAAGGAAAGCATTTCCGCCAATCCGGATGGCCGCGCCATGGTCTTCCTGCGCACCAAGCACGGCGCCGAGAAGCTGATGAAGCATCTCGAACACGTCGGCTTTGCAGCCGCCTCGATCCACGGCAACAAGAGCCAGGGTCAGCGCGAGCGCGCCCTGAAGGGCTTCCGTGACGGCGAAGTCCGCGTTCTCGTCGCCACCGACGTCGCCGCTCGCGGCATCGACATCCCCGGCGTTACGCATGTCTACAACTACGACCTGCCGGAAGTGCCGGACGCCTACGTCCACCGCATCGGCCGTACCGCACGCGCCGGCCGCGATGGCATCGCCATCGCGTTCTGCGCTCCCGACGAAGCCCGCCTGCTACGCGACATCGAGCGCCTGATGGGCATCGAAATTGCCGTTGCCAGCGGCGAAGCTCCGGCCGATCGTGGCCGTCCGGCTCGCGGCAACAACCGCGCAGGCGGTCGTGGTGGTCAGGGCCAGGGTCGTGGCGGCGCAGGTCAGGGACGTGCCGAAGGCCGCCCCGCTCGTCCGGCCCGTCGTCCTCATCGCGAAGGTGAAGCCGGCGAAGCCCGCGCCCATAACGGCGAGCGCCAGGAACGTCGTCCGCAGCGCGAGAACAATCGCAATGCCGACTTCCGCGGCCAGCGCCGCGACGAGCGCGCCCCGCGTCCGGAAGTGGACAACGATCTCGCATCGACGTCCGATTTCCGCCCGGCCAAGAAGCCGCAGCACAATGGCGCGGCAAACGAAGCCGGCGCCCATCGCGGTCCCCGCCACGCTCACGGCCGTCCCACGGGTCGCCATGAAGACCGTGGCCAGAACGCTCAGGGCGAACAGCGCAAGGACGGCGGCATGAAGCGCCGCGGCCCCGGCAATGGCGGCCAGCGCCGCGAACGCGCTTGATCAAATCTTGATTGAACGAGAAAGGGGGTCGATCGGCCCCCTTTTTTATTGCCGTTTGAAACCGCAAAATTCCGACATCTGACAGTCACGGCAACAATTTCGAAGCGCTAGAGATTTCTCGAAAATCTCATCCCGATCGACGGGGAACATTTGAACGGTTATTCCGCCTAAATCCGGCTGCGCGCGGGTACACTGCCAACACATTCGCAAAACTCCCAATATTTGGAGCGAGGCATTGCGCACGGCAGCATTGACACGGTCGATGTCGGCAAGCGACTGGGGGCAACTCTTGCTTCTCGGCGGGCTTTGGGGCGGCTCGTTCTTCTTTGCCCGTATCGCCGTGGTCGACATTCCGCCCTTGGCACTCGTCCTCTACCGTGTATCGATCGCAGCGCTTGTACTGCACCTGTGGCTGTGGTTGCGCGGCATTTCCTTCGCGCCCGCCTTGGCAAGACCGGGCTCATTCCTGTGCCTCGCCTTGCTCAACAATGTCATTCCGTTCTCGCTGATCTTCACCGGACAAACGAAAATCGGCGCGGGCCTCGCCTCCGTGCTCTACGCGACGACGCCGCTCTGGACGATCCTGGTGGCAAACCTGCTGACGGCAGATGAGAAGCTCTCAACGGCCAAACTCATCGGTGTCGGGCTCGGGATTGCGGGAGCGGCGATCATGATCGGGCCGGGTCTTTTATTCCAAACCGGCGGCCCGACATGGGCCAAGCTGGCGGTAATCGGGGCGGCGATTTCCTATGCCTTTGCCGTGGTCTACGCCAAGCGCTTCAGGGAGATCACACCATCCGTCGTTGCAACCGGCCAGCTCACCGCGTCCACCATCCTGATGGCACCGATCGTCTTCGTTCTCTACCGACCCGAAAGCATCGTCACGTCGAACATTTCCATCTGGATGGCTGTCGGTTTTCTCGCAGTTTTCACGACGGCATTCGCCTTCATTCTCTACTTCAACATCATCGCCTCGGCGGGAGCGACAAACGCATCCCTCGTCACGCTGCTGGTGCCCGCCAGCGCAATCATCCTGGGTGCTGCCTTTCTTGGCGAAAGGCTTGAGCTTTACGAATTCGCCGGCTTGGCTCTGATCGTTTCCAGCCTGCTCATCATGGATGGCAGGCTTTTCCGCCGATGAGGATGAAAACAGCCCTCGCCGGGTGCCCTATTCCGGCACCACATCCGCCGTGCGCCAGTTGGTCAGATAGACGCCCATCACCACGACCAACGTGCCGATGATGATCGGCAGGGTCAGCGGCTCGCCGAAGGCAATCGCCGCTTCTATGGCGACGGCGGGCGGCATCAGATAGATCAGCGAGGCCGCACGCGACACCTGTCCTCGCCGGATAAGATAGAGCAGCAGGCCGACCGCACCCATCGACAGGCCAAAGACCGACCAGATGACGGCAAGGATCGCCTCATGCGTTCCGTCAAAATGCAGATCCTCGAACATCAGCGCCAGCGGCACGGTGACGATCAGCGCGCCGACATATTGCAGCGTCGCGATCGTCCGGAGATCGCCGGTCTGCAAGTGACGCTTCTGGTAGAGTGTGCCGTAGGTCACCGACACCATCGCCAACAGATTGACAGCGAGCGGGATAGCCGATTGCCAGAGATTGGCCGTATCCGACCCCAAGAGCTTCGGCGAGATCGCAATCGCAATGCCGATGAAGCCAAGCAGCAGACCAAGACGCTGCACCGGCTGCAAACGTTCGCCGACCAGATAGGGCGCGGCCATCGCCGTCATCAACGGCTGCAGGGCGGCGATGATGCCAGCAATCCCAGCCGGCACGCCCCTGGAGATCGCCCACCAGAGACAGCAGAGATAGATGCCGTGCAGAAAGATGCCGGAATAAACAGCGCGAAAGACGCTCGACCAATCGCGCGGCCATTTCGCGCCGGTAAAGGAGCAAAACAGCACAAAGGCGAGCGCCGACAGGCTGTAGCGGATCATCAGGAAGGTGAACGGCCCCGAATGCATCGTCGCATATTTCGCGACGATCCAGCCCGTGGACCATAGGAAGACGAAGATGGCCGGCGCGAATTTATCGAGGGACATGGGGCTCGGACTGACATTGATTTCGCACGCCGGAGCCGGCGTCAGAATTGAGACCGGAACGTCACGCGCCCAAGCGGGCAACCCGCTGATAGCCTAGGGCAAGCAAGGCGTCAAAATCGATCCGCTGAACACAAGGATCAATTTTCCTTCATGTCAGCTCTCGCTAGTTGGGCTCAAGGGGATTCGGCGTGCTGCTTCAGCGCGCAGATGGCGTAATAAGCAGATGCTCAAATTTTGATCGCGACTTCGAGGCAATCGTCGAACATCTTCCGTCAGGACAATTCAAAATGCCTGGAAATCCGGCATTTTTGGCAGCTTCGAAATTCGTGCACGCAAACGCGCATACTTCTTGCATTGTCAAAACTGTTGTACTCAAATGGAAAAAAATGGGGACCGCACCTTTGGCATTTGATGAAATGATTACTGCGGATGAAAGTCCGCGCACACCTTACGAAAAATATTTCGAATGGTACTCCGGCCAGGACAGAGGCCATCTTATTGCCAAATCCCGCGACGCGGAAAACATCTTCCGAAAGACGGGCATCACCTTTGCGGTCTACGGACACGCAGATTCCTCCGAAAAGCTCATCCCCTTCGACATCATTCCGCGCATCATTTCCGGTCGTGAATGGCGCAAGCTCGCCCAGGGCATCGAACAGCGGGTCATCGCGCTCAACGCCTTCCTCCACGACATCTACCACAAGCAGGAAATCATCCGCGCCGGCCGTATCCCGCGCGAGCTGATCGAGAAGAACGATGCCTTCCTGCCGGAGATGATCGGCTTCCGGCCGCCCGGCGGCGTCTATACCCACATCGTCGGCACCGACATCGTGCGGACCGGCGAGGACGAGTTCTACGTGCTGGAGGACAATGCCCGCACGCCCTCCGGTGTCAGCTACATGCTGGAAAACCGGGAAACCATGATGCAGATGTTCCCGGAGCTGTTCCACCAGAACAAGGTGCAGCGCGTCGAGGACTATCCGTTGCAGCTGCGCCAGAGCCTCGCCTCGCTCGCCCCTCCCGGCTGCACCGGCAAGCCGCGCGTCGCGGTGCTGACGCCCGGCATCTACAATTCCGCCTATTACGAACACTCTTTCCTCGCCGACATGATGGGCGTGGAGCTGGTGGAAGGCTCGGACCTCCGCGTCATCGACGGCAAGGTGAAGATGCGTACCACGCGTGGCTATGAGGCGATCGATGTGCTCTACCGCCGCGTCGACGACGATTTCCTCGACCCCCTCACCTTCCGCTCGGATTCGGCGCTTGGCGTTCCCGGCATCATGGATGTCTATCGCGCCGGCCACATCACCATCGCCAATGCCCCCGGCACCGGCATTTCCGACGACAAGGCGATCTATTCCTATATGCCGGAGATCGTCGAATTCTACACCGGCCGCAAGCCGATCCTCGAAAACGTGCCGACCTGGCGCTGTTCCGAGCCGGACAGCCTGCAATATGTGCTGGACAACCTGGCCGACCTCGTCGTCAAGGAAGTCCACGGTTCCGGCGGCTACGGTATGCTTGTGGGACCGACCGCCTCGAAAAAGGAGCGGACGGAATTCGCCGAGAAGCTGAAGAGCAGGCCGAATAATTATATCGCGCAGCCGACCCTTTCGCTGTCGACCGTGCCGATCCTCGTCAACAAGGGCATCGCGCCCCGCCACGTCGATCTGCGCCCCTATGTGCTCGTTTCAGACAAGGTGCGGATCATTCCCGGCGGCCTGACCCGCGTGGCACTGAAGGAAGGCTCGCTGGTGGTCAATTCCAGCCAGGGCGGCGGCACAAAAGATACCTGGGTTCTGGAGGACTGAAACGGACATGCTTGGAAGAACCGCGAATGGCCTCTACTGGATGTTCCGTTACATCGAGCGCGCCGAAAACATAGCCCGCCTTGTCGATGCCGGACAGCGCATGTCGCTGACGCGCAGCGGGGCGGTGGAAGACGATTGGGACGGCGTGCTGCAAAGCGCCGGTGTCCGCGAAGCCTATAACGAAGTGCACAGCAAGCTGACGGGCGCCGACGCGATCGACTATCTGATGCGCGACCGCTCCAATCCGTCGAGCGTGATGTCCTGCATCGAATATGGCCGCAACAATGCCCGCATGGTTCGCACCGCACTGACGCGCGAGACCTGGGAAGCGACCAATGAGTGCTGGATCGAGCTGAAGACATTGCTCGGCAAGCGCCTGAAGACCGCCGAACTGCCGGAGACGATCGACGTCATCAAGCGTCGCGCCGGATTGATCCGCGGTGCCTTCCACGGCTCGATGCTGCGGAACGAACTCTATAACTTCGCCCGCATCGGCACCTTCATCGAACGCGCCGACAATACCGCCAGGATCCTGGATGTTAAATATTACGTCCTGCTGCCGTCGGTCTCGCATGTCGGCTCCTCGCTCGACAACGCGCAATGGGAATCGATCCTGCGTTCGGTCTCCGCCCACCGCGCTTACAAATGGGCCTACGATCCGGAATACAAGCCGGCCAATATTGCCGACTTCCTGATCCTCAACAGCCAGATGCCGCGCTCGCTCGCCTATTGCTACGACAAGATCGTCAGCAATATCAGCTACCTGGCACTGGAATACAACAAGCGGCTGGCGGCGCACGATACCGCCGACGCCATCTGCGAGTTGCTGCAGAAGCTGACCATCAAGAACATCATGGACCAGGGTCTGCACGAATTCCTGGAGGATTTCGTTTCGCGCAACAACAAGCTCGGCGCGGAAATCTCCGACGGCTACCGGTTTTATCAGTAAGCGGATGACAATATGAGACTGACGATCAGCCACATCACGGAATACCGCTACGACGAACCGTCGCAGTTCTCGCTGCAGCGCCTGCGGCTGACGCCGCTGACCGGCATCGGCCAAACCGTCCACGACTGGAAACTCACCGTGGAAGGCGCCCGTCCGGAGGTCGAATACGAAGACCAGTTTGCCAATCGTGTCACGCTCGTCTCGCTCGACGGCGAGCAGGACGCGACCCGGATCGTCGCCACCGGCGAGATCGAAACGCAGGATCTCAACGGTGTTCTCGGCCCGCACACCGGCTTCGGCCCACTCTGGCTCTTCCTGCGGGACACGCCACGCACCAAAGCCGGCAAGCTGACGAAGGAGCTGCTGCGCGGCGTTTCCGGAGACAATGAACTCGGCCGGATGCACGCGCTGATGAGCGCCATCCACCAGACAGTGGACTACAGGCCTGGCACCAGCGACACGGAAACGACCGCCGAACAGGCACTGGAGAAGAAGAGCGGCGTCTGCCAGGACCACGCCCACATCTTCATCGCTGGCGCCCGCGCGCTGAATATCCCGGCGCGCTATGTCTCCGGCTATCTCATGATGGAAGGCAAGAACGAGCAGGCCGCGACCCATGCCTGGGCCGAAGCGCATGTTCCGGGCCTTGGCTGGGTCGGCTTCGACCCCGCCAACGACGTCTGCCCCGACGAGCGCTACGTCCGCATCGCCACCGGCCTCTGCTACCGCGACGCCGCCCCCGTCTCCGGCATGCGTGTCGGTGGACCGGGTGAAAGCCTCACGGTCAAGGTGACGGTGGCAAGCCAGGGGCAGAGCCAAAGCCAGAGCTGATAGGAGAAAATTCGGGCTGCGGGGACATCTAAGAGCTTGATCTTCATTGAGCTCCGTCTCGCAATTTTAGAAGGTGAGCCCATGCGTCAGGTCATATGCGTTGGTGTACTTCTCATCGTCGCGGTTTTGCTCAATGCGCCGATGGCCGCCAAAATGGCAGGGATGGCAATTGGGGTGAAGCGGTCGGCAGCATGCTCTTCGCGCCGATCGTCGTCTTCTATTTCGTTCATTCGCTGGTCTATTACGCAACGCGCTTTCTGCGTGGGCCGGCTGCGGTCGCGACCTATGCGACCTCAAAGCTGAATTACATCGCATTCGTGATCAGTCTGCTTGGCGTGCTCGGCGCTGTCGCACAGCGTATGACGCCGCCGGTTTAACCGAACCCCTGTCTCAAAACGCAATCGCAAAATTCGCAGTTATGCGACTGAGCCTTGCGACAGTAAGTATTCCACATATCAAAAGGGGCGGAACTTGCGTCCCACCCCTTTCCAATTCCAGACATCAATCTCAGTGGCTATCGCGATTATTCGGGATTTCCGAGCCGCGTGCGCTAACCAGAAAGTCCGGGTCGGCGCCGGTATCGGCCTGCCCAGATCGCCAACCTGGGCGCTGGCGGCTCCGAGGCGACTTGGAGTCGCCGCAAAAATCCTGACCTTTACTAAGATGTTCTAATTGAGATTGCAGCTGGAAGGTGATCCTATTCCTGCTAGCTGAGTCCTCGCCCTCCTTTCCATTTAGAGCCCGAGCGAGCCATGTCGATTTCAGATGCGATCTACCGTCCGTTCGAAAATTTGATTCGGCCACTCGATATTCCCTACCGGCCGCTACCCTCCAAAGGGCCTGTCACCGTCCTTCTGCACTTCATCTCGATGTTTCGTGGCGTGTTGATCGCCATGGCCCTTTCTTCCATGGCCGTCGAAGCCATCAATCTGACGATCGTCTGGGGGCTTTCGGTCATAGTCGATGGTGTGACGAAAATGGGAGCGGCGGCCTTCCTCCACGCAGAATGGCCACTCCTTGCTTTCCTAGGCCTTATGATCTTTCCGCTCATGCCGATCGCCTCGTTCCTGACGAACACGCTGACCTCGCATACGCTTAGCGTCGGCATGCCGGCCGCCATTCAGTGGCAGGGGCACAAGGCGGTGGAGCGG
>NZ_AJVM01000039.1:0-50397 GCF_000281735.1 Rhizobium sp. AP16
GGCGGGCGTAACCGCCGGTATCGATCTGACCTTGGCGCTGGTCGAGGCGGATCTCGGCCGGAAACTGGCACTGGCCGTTGCACGTGAGCTCGTCGTCTTCCTCAAGCGGCCAGGCGGCCAGGCGCAGTTCAGCACCATGCTGACGCTGCAGGAGGGCGGCGAGCGCTTCGATCGCTTGCACGGATGGATCATGGACAATCTGCGCGCGGACCTCTCGCTGCCGGCCCTTGCCGATCAGGCCAACATGAGCGCACGCAGCTTCTCGCGGCATTATCGCCTGGCGACGGGACGTACACCGGCCAGGGCTGTCGAAGATATTCGCGTCGAGGCCGTGCGCCGGCTTCTGGAACAGGGCCTTTCCGTCCGCCAGGCACGCATGCGCTGCGGCTTTGGTTCAGAGGAAACCCTGCGGCGAAGCTTTCTGAGAAGCTTTGGCACAACGCCGCAAGCCTTTAGTGACCATTTCGGGTAGTTTAGTCGCACGATATGAACTCGCATTGAGGCATTTGCCTCGCCTGACAAAGCCTGCGATTAACCCTTCCTGATCAGAGGACACCATGCTTACCTTGGAAACCTCACGGCTGATCTTCCGTCCTTGGCAAGACCGGGATCGCGCACCATTCGCCGCCATCAATGCCGATCCCGAGACGCGCCAGTATTATTATCCAAGCCTGCTCACGCCTGCGGAAACGGACGCGATGATCGATGAGGCCAATGAACAATTGGCGAGCGAAGGGTTTGGTTTTCTTGCCGTCGAGCGCAAGGCGGACGGCGTCTTGATCGGTGGGGCCGGTCTCTCGCGTCCCGGCCCCGAAGTTCCCTGCAACTTTCCCCTCGAGATCGGCTGGATTCTCGGACGCTCCTACTGGCGACAGGGCTATGCGACGGAAGCTAGCCATTGCTGCCTCGACTTCGCGTGGAAGGAATTGCAGGTAAAAGAGGTGATCGGCTACACCTCGACCATCAACACTCCCTCGCGCTGCGCTATGGAAAAGATCGGCATGGTGCATATGGAAGACGCCGATTTTGAGGATACGACCGTTCCCGTCGGACACGTCCTGCGCCCGCATGTGCTCTATCGGATCAGCCGCCCCTTTCGCTAGGAGCGGCCTGGCGTTTCAACGCGAGCCGCCGCGAAATGCCGCGCCGGCATGGCGAGCCGGCAATCGGTCACCCTCGCGGAAGATCCGGTTTCGCAAAGACCCCTCGGCATAGGCGGTCTTGTAAAGACCACGATCCTGCAAGGCAGGCACGACGATGTCGATGAAGTCCTCGTAGCTCTCCGGCGTCACCGTTCGCGTCAGATTGAACCCGTCGATCTCGCCTTCGGTGATCCAGCTTTCGAGCTCATCGGCAATCTCAGTGGCATCGCCGACGATAACGGGATAGCGACCGCCGACGGCGAGCTCCTTCAGCAATTGCCGCTTCGTCCAGCCGCGCTGCTGTGCGAGCTGCGTTGCCGATTGAATGGCGTTGGAGGTGCCATAGGAAATCGGATCGTCCAGCTCGTAGCGGGAAAAATCGATGCCGGTGCTGGCCGCGAAATGCGCAAGTCCCGCTTCCGGGCTCGCATGGCGCAGATAGTCTTCGTATTTTTCTCGCGCCGCCTGCCGCGAGTGGTCCGGGATCACGGTAGTCCCGACAAATATCTTCACGTCCTCTGGCCGCCGCCCCGCCTCGACAACCGCCTGCCTCAGAATGCGCGATGTGGTCCGCGCCGCGGTCTTGTCGGTTGCGGTGATGAACACACATTCCGCGTGCCTCGCCGCAAACTGGCGGCCCCGCCCCGACGTGCCGGCCTGATAGAGCACCGGCGTCCGCTGAATGGACGGCTCGGAGAGGTGGTAGCCATCGACCTGATAGAAGGGTCCGCGATGATGGATCGGCCGCACCTTGGCCGGATCGGCGAAAATACGCGCCTGCCGGTCGGCGCGCACAGCATCGTCATCCCAGCTTCCTTCCCAGAGCTTGTAGAGCACCTCCAGATAGTCGTCCGCGCGATCATAGCGCGAGTCGTGATCCGCCTGCCCATCCTGGCCGAGGGCGCGTGCGGCGCTGTCGAGGTAGCCGGTGACGATGTTCCAGCCGACGCGGCCGCCGGTCAGATGGTCGAGCGTCGACATACGGCGGGCGAAGAGATAGGGCGCTTCGGAATTGAGGTTGACGGTAATCCCGAAGCCGAGATGGCGCGTCACCGCCGCCATGCCGGACACCAAGAGCAGTGGATCGTTGACCGGAAGCTGGATGGATTCGCGCAGCGTCAGGTCGACGGAGTTCTGATAGACGTCATAGACGCCGACGATATCGGCAAGGAATATGCCATCGAACAGGCCACGTTCCAGCGTCCTGGCAAGCGACGTCCAGTAGTTCAACGTCTTGTATTGATCCGATCGGTCACGCGGATGCGTCCAGAGACCATGATTGATATGGCCGACGGAGTTCATGTTGAAGGCATTGAGGAGAATCTGCTTTTTCATGACATCGATGACCTAGATCGCGCCATGGCGCGGCGGCAGCTTGCCGTTCAGGTAGTAGTTGCCGACCGCCTGATATTTCCAACGAACGGGGTCATGCAGCGTGTGTGTCCGCACATTGCGCCAGTAGCGATCAAAATTGTCCTCAGACAGCGTCGAGGAGGTACCGGAAAGTTCGAACAGCTTGTTGGCGGCGAGCAGCCCGGCCTTCGTTGCCAGAATTTTTGCTTCCGCCACGGCGATCGAGGCACGCGCGACGCTCTCTTCCGTCATATCGGCCCGCACTGCATCGATCTCCGCCGCGGCACGATCAAGCAGCACCTGCGCCGCCCGCAGCCGTAGCCAGACATTGCCGACCTGATGCAACGTCAGGGGATCCTCGGTAGCGCGATCGACCTTGGCATCCAGCCAGGGACGGGCGCGCTCACGGATGAAGCGCAGCATCTCCTGATAGGCACCGAAGCCGATGCCGAGATCGATGGCCGCATGCATGATCTGTGCAAACGGCCCGATGGTCGTCGGCCGTTCGAAGGAGGTCTGGAACGGAACGACCCATTCCGGCTCTATCCTGACCCGCTCGAACAACACCGTGCCGCTGCCCGTCACGCGCTGCCCGAAACCATCCCAGTCGTCATGGATGGTGACACCCGGCGCGTCCCGGGGCACGAAGGCGAGATAGGTGACAGGTGCGCCGTCTTCCTCGGCAACGACGAGGGTCGGAATCCAGTGGGCATAGATCGCGCCCGTGCAATAGAACTTCTTTCCGTCGACATACCAGCCACCCGGATCGCGCACGAGCCGGGTGCGGCGCTTGAAATTGCGCTGACCGATTTCGGCGAGTGCATTGCCCAGCCGCTCGCCGGCCAGCACGCGCTCGTAGAAAAAAGCCTTCTGTTCCGCGCTCCCACCGACGCGAAGCACCTCCAGCGCGTAGTAATGGTTCTGCGGAATCTGCGACAGCGATCCGTCCGCGGCACCGATGGTGACGATCGTCTGCGCGACGGTCTTTGCCGAAACGCCGGCCCCGCCATACTCACGGGGAACGGTAATCCCCCAGAGGCCGCTGGTGCTGTACTGGTCGAGTTCCGCCCAGGGCAGAAGCCGTTCGCTATCCCGCGATGAGGCGCTTGCCGCAAAATCGGTGGCAAGACGTTCCGCGATCTTAAGTGCCTGCGCATCATCACGGATGATATCGGCGGGGCGACTTGGCGGCGGCGCGGGAGAAACCGGCTTGGGTGAGTTGATCTCGGTCATGTCGCTTTCGCGCTCCTAATTCCACTGATGACGGGCGGGAAAGACACCGTTGAGCTGGTAGTTACCAAGCAGGTGATATTTCCAACGCACTGGATCGTGCAGCGTATGCACCCGCGCGTTGCGCCAATGCCGGTCGAGATTGTGCCCGGCGCGGGTTGCGGCTGACCCTGCCAGATCGAACAGCTTCTCGGTTGCTTCGAGCGCGATCTCCGTCGTCAGGATCTTCGCTTCGGCAACGGCTGCCGACGCCCGCGCGCTGGACGCCTCGGTGATCGGCGCACGCGCTACCTCGTCCAGCACCTCACCGGCGGCGTAGAGCAGAGCCTGCGCGGCATGCAGTTCGGTGTAGAGATGGCCGATCTCGTGGATGATGGTCGGATCGTCGCTTGCCGATTGCAGACCGGAATCCATCCAGGGACGGGCATAGTCCCTGACGAAAGTAACCGTATCCTCGATCGCGGCTTTAGCGATACCGGCATCGATCGCCACCTGGATCAGTTGTGAGACAGGGCCGGTGATGCCCGGACGGTCGGCAAGCTGCCAGACGGGGAAAACCTGTTCGCTGCCAATGGCAACATCGGTGAATTCCACAGTACCACTCGCCGTTGTCCGCTGGCCGAAAGAGGACCAGTCGTCGATAACATTGACGCCGCTAGCGTCATAGGGTGCCCAAACCTGAACCGGGCGCTCCTGATCGTCGATGGCGCGTGTCGGGATCCAGTGCGCGAAAAGTGCTCCCGTCGAATAGAAGCGCCGACCGGTGAGCCTCAGCCCGTCAGGCGTCTGGCGCAGACGCGTCGTGCTGACATTGACGGCATTGCGGCCGCGCTCCGGTCCGGCATTGCCGATACGATAGCCCCGGAGAATATCGCCATAGAAACGGCGCTTCTGCTCTTCCGTGCCGATCTCGCGCAACAGCGACAGCACGCCGAACTGGTTCTGCGGGATCTGCCCAAGCGCCGGATCAGCCGCACAGAGGATCTCAAAGACCTTGGCGAGCGTGACATGGGAAACTTCGGCGCCGCCATAGGCGTTCGGTACGGTGATGCCGCCGAGGCCGCTTTCCGTATAGAGATCGATCTCCTCCCAGGGGAGCCGCCGTTCGCGGTCGCGCTCGGACGCCCCCGCCCGGAATTTTTCGACCAGCGCCTCGGCGGCCTTGATCGCCTGATCGTCGGTTTCGATCAGCCGGGGCGGCCATGGCGGTGCCGGTCGGCGCGGCTCCGGCTTTTCGGTGGATATAGTGTTCGAGCCCGTGGGGTAGGCATCGGTCATGCAAAACTCCTGAGAAAACGTCAGCGCGCCCGCAGGCGGCTAACGGCATAGTCGCCGGTGAACTGCACGAGGCAGACCAGCGCGATGAGGACGACGATGACCATGGCCATCACGGTCGTGTCGTAGCGTTGATAGCCGTAGCGGATCGCCATGTCGCCGAGGCCGCCGGCACCAATGGCGCCCGCCATGGCGGAGGCGCCGATCATGCTGACGATGGTGATGGTGAAGCCGCCGACGATGCCGGGCAGTGCTTCCGGCAGGAGCACATGGCGAACGATGTGCCAGCGGCGGCAACCGATCGCCTGCGCCGCCTCGATCAGCCCGGCATCGACCTCACGCAGGCTGACCTCGGCAATGCGGGCGAAGAAAGGCGTGGCGCTGATGGACAATGGCACAATGGCGGCCCAGACGCCGATCGTGGTGCCAGTCAACGACCGCGTCAGCGGCAAGAGGGCGACCAGAAGCACGATGAAGGGCGTAGCGCGGAACCCATTGATGAGCGCCGCCAGTACCCGGTTGAGGCGCGGCGCATGGATAAGGCCGCCCGGCCCCGACAACACCAGGAACACTGCCAGCGGAATACCGATCGCAAGGGCGAAGACGGCGGAGACGCCGACCATGACGATGGTGTCGAGCAAGGCCTGCCACAGGCGTTCATACATCAGCGTCGACATAGCCCAATATCCTTGTTTCATGCGCGAGACCATCAAGCCGTGCCAGCCTTTGGCTTTCCGGTCGGCGCGTGGTGATCAGCAGCCGGCCGTGAACATGGCCGTCGATCCGGTCGAGCGAGCTTTGCAACAGCCGCACCGGCGCGCCGATGGCGGCGGCAATGGCGGCAATATCCGGCTCCAACCCGCCTTCGCCCGTATAGGACAACGCGATGATCGCATCTTCGCGGCGGGCAGGATCGGCCTCCAGCCGCAGGCGCCGCGCCACATCCTCGGGTATATCGCGATGCAGCGGCTGCAGCAGCGCACGGGTGGCGGCATGCTGTGGATTGCCGAAGACGCGCCAGACCGGACCGGATTCGACCATGCCGCCCTGTTCGAGGACGACGACATGATCGCAGATCTCGCGGATGACGCTCATCTCATGGGTGATCAGCACGATGGTCAGGTTGAGGCGGCGATTGATATCCTTCAGCAGCTGCAGGATCGACAGCGTCGTCTCGGGATCGAGCGCCGATGTCGCCTCGTCGCACAGCAGGATTTCCGGATGATGAACCAGGGCGCGGGCAATGCCGACGCGCTGCTTCTGGCCGCCGGACAGGCGTGAGGGATAGGTGTCGCGCTTGTCCTCGAGCCCGACGAGCGCAAGAACCTCGGCAACGCGTTCCTCGATCTGGCGGCGCGGCACGCCCGCCACGATCAGCGGCAGCGCGACATTGCCCCACACAGTCTTGGCGGACAGCAGGTTGAAATGCTGGAAGATCATGCCGACCCGGCGGCGGAGCGCCACCAGCACATCCTCATCATATCCGCCGATATCCTCTCCGTCGACGAGAACGCGGCCGCTTGTCGGTTTTTCCAGCCGATTGATCGTCCTGAGCAGGCTCGACTTGCCGGCACCGCTGCGCCCGATAATGCCGTAGATCGCGCCTGCCGGTATATCCAGGCTGATGTCCTGCAGCGCCTGCACCGATCCCGCCGAAGACGTATAGGTCTTGCCGATCCCCTCGAAGACGACGGAACCCGGGCGTTGCCCGGGCTCGGCGCCCTGCTCCTCGAGCACCGTCTGGCTGCGCTCCGCGCACGGAACGGGCCAGACCGTGGCCGGAGCGATATCGCTGTCGATCACGGCAGCCATGGCAGCGTGTAGAGCTTGTTGTCGGAGCCGAACGCCTTATTGATCGCGTCGCGAACTGCCGTGGAATTCTGGTAAAGGGCAACCAGTTCCTTCAGCGCCGGATTGTCCGCCTTGTCCTTGCGGACGGCGAAGACGATTGCGAACTGCTTGTCGTCGACGCCGGAATAAAGCAGGCCGGAAGACGGATCGAAGGTCTTGGCCGCGACGATGAAATGCGGGTAGCCCTGCGCCAGATCGACGTCGCCGGTCACACGCGCAAGCTGCGGGCCTTCGATTTCCTTGAAGGTCAGCTTCTTCGGATTGTCGGTGATGTCATCCAGCGTGCCCTTGAAGCCGACACCATCGCGCAGCTTGACGAGGCCCGCCTTCTGCAACAGCAGCAGACCGCGGCCCTGGTTGACCGGATCATTAGCAATGGCGACCGTGCCGCCCTCGGGAATGCTGGCGAAGTCCTTATGCTTCAGCGAGTAGAGGCCGATATTGGCAAGCACGCCCTGGCCGACGCTGGTAAAATCATAACCGCGCTCCTTAATCGCGTTGTCAAGGAAGGGCTTGTGCTGGAAATAATTGACGTCGATGTCGCCCGACTGCAGCGCGACATTCGGCGTCGTCCAGTCGCTGAACTCGACGATCT
Organism: Rhizobium sp. AP16; assembly: GCF_000281735.1. NCBI lineage: Bacteria > Pseudomonadati > Pseudomonadota > Alphaproteobacteria > Hyphomicrobiales > Rhizobiaceae > Rhizobium > Rhizobium sp. AP16. The sequence continues at coordinate 7,447 of NZ_AJVM01000039.1, forward strand.
CGATATCCAGTCCCTTGGCCTTGGCCTCCGGAACCAGAGCCTCGATGGAATCGGCATAAACGCCGGGCACGACGCCAACCTTCAGCGTCTCCGCGAAGGCCTGGGTGGAAAGCAGCAGAACGGCGGCCGCAAACAGATTTGCGATGGTAAGTTTCATCTATGTCCCCTCAGTCAAAATAGGTGAGTCAACGCTCCCTCGATGGGGATGATCATAAAGACGATAGTTTTTATGCACAAAACGTGCCGTGCCAGAATCCGGAAGCACCGGGCAAATTTATTCCGCGCTGCGGCATATCGGCGAAAAGTTTGCCGCGCATGGTTTGAACGGTGCCTCCGCAGCGGCGTGGCGAAGGCGAGATGCGGGCAAAACAGATCCCGCCATTTCGATGCAAGCATTCATCCGGTTGTTATGGTAAAAGACTATCTTCGCTAAAAAGATGTACTGCTCTTTCGTCGTGCTTCGCATGAGAGTTGATGTGCAGTCCGAACCCGGTTTGCGTCCGGCTTCCGCCCCGCAGCCTCGGCGTCCTTAAGGGACGCCCGATCCTCAAAGGCGCATCGACCCTCTGGCGAACGGACCATTTGGGGGGATGAGACATGCGAGTTATAGCGGCAAGTGCGGTTCTGCGCGCCCGGGCAGTTGCGGGAACCTATGTGGTCATCCTGGCCTGGGACTTCGTCGCCGGGCAGGACGCCAAGAAAACCGGGCTGATGGGTTTCGCCATTCAACGCGAGGAGCTGAAGGACGGCGCTGTTATCGAGCGCTACTGGATGACCGGCATCAAGCGTTTCAAGGACAAGGATAAAGGCCTGCCGCCGGGGACGCCCGTCAGCACGGCGGAGCATCCGGTACAGAGCTTCCAATGGGCCGACTATACGGCGGAAACCGATCACACCTACCGCTACCAGATCGTCCCGGTCTACGGTACGGTGAAGATGCTGCAGCTCGACACCGCCTCGGCCGTCACTCTCGAAATCGCGACCGAGCTGGAATATCTGCTCCATCCCGACAAGAGAAACGACCAGGCGCGCCACGACGTCTATTTCAATCGCGGCGTGATCGGCTCGCAGGCCTATGCCCGCCGTTTCGGCAACCGCATGCCCAACGCCGACAATCCTATGGCCGAGGAAATGGTCTGGCTGTCGCGCGGGCTCTTCGAGGCGCTCATCAAGTTCATCGGCCTTGCCGAGGATCATCGCTTCGGGCTTCGCGCCGCACTCTATGAGTTCCACTATCAGCCGGTCGCAAATACCTTTGCCAAGGCAGTGGAAGCCGGCGCCGACGTGAAGATCGTCTTCGACGACGAAAAGACCTACAAGGCCGCAAACGAAGCGGTCATCCACAATGCCCGGCTCGACGAGATGAAGGTAGTCATCCCGCGCACCGTGACCGAGGGCATCCGCCACAACAAGTTCATCATCCTGCTTGAGGATGAAAAGCCGATCGCGGTCTGGACTGGGTCAACGAATATTTCCGACGGCGGCATCTTCGGCCACTCGAATGTCGGCCACATCGTCTGGAGCCCGGCGATCGCGGAGACCTATCTCGAATACTGGACGCTGCTGTCGCAGAACCTGACGCCGACCAAGTTGCGGCCGAAAAATCGCGAATTGACGCCCCTTCCCCCTGGCCGCACCCAGCCAAACAGCGTCACGCCGGTCTTTAGCGCCCGCGACGCGAAAGACAGCAGCGAATCGCTGCAATGGTATGCCGACCGGATGGGCGAGGCGCAGGAGATTTCCTGCATCACGCTCGCCTTCAACCTCGACAAGGTCTTCAGCAAGGTGATCGCCCAGGACAATGACGTGCTGCGCTATATCGTCAAGGACGACGACCTCGGTGACGGCGAGATCATCGGCCGCGACCGCGACGTCCTGTTCGCCGCCGGCGGACGGCTGGAGGTTGGTGCTCTGGCAAATTTTCTGGCCGAGCGCGACAACCCGCTCAACACCAACGACTACATCCACGACAAATTCATGCTGGTCGATCCGTTGAGCAACGACCCGCTTGTCGTCAGCGGCTCGGCGAATTTCAGCCAGCCGTCGCAGCGCATCAATGACGAGAACATGATCGTCATTCGGGGCGATACGCGTGTCGCCGATATATATTTCGGCGAATTCATGCGCATTTTCGACCATCACTACGCTCGCTATGTCGTCAAGAAGCTCACCGATGCCAACAAGCAGGATCCGGATGCCGGATATCTGAAGGCGAACCCGGAGGACTGGCTGCGCGGTCAGTTCGACGAACGGAGCTACAAAGCCAAGCGCCGGAGATATTTCGTCGGACCATGAGGAATTGCGGCCATTCCGCTCTTTTCACAGGGACTAAACCCAGCCTAGGTTAGGAGACCGAACTCCAGACAAGGCTGACGCTCCATGACAACGCATCGCTTCGTTCCGACCGCCTATCACAATGTCATCGGCTCCCTTTCCCCGGCATTGCGCATTGCCGATGGTGACACCGTCATCACTGAGACGATCGATGCCGCCGGCTATGACAAAGACGAGGTTCGGCAGGCCCCGGGCCCCAACCCGATGAACGGCCCAATCTTCGTTGAAGGTGCAGAGCCGGGCGATTCTCTCAAGGTCGAAATTCTTGGCATGGTCCCGACGCGCGACACAGGTTTTACCCGCAGTGTCGTTGCCGGCAATGTTGTCGATCCCTCGGACATCAGGACATTGCCGGCAGGCGACAAGGCGATCTGGCAGATCGATCGCGAAGCTTTGACGGTCCGGCTTTCCGAGCCGGTTGCCGGTCTGGAGGCTTTCGTGCTGCCGCTATCGCCGATGATCGGCTGCTTCGGCGTTGCTCCATCCCTCGGCCAGGCCATATCGACCGCCACCAGTGGCGAGTTCGGCGGCAATATGGATTATCGCCTGCTCGGCCCCGGCACGACCATCTGGTTTCCGATCTCCGCACCCGGCGCGCTCTTTTTTCTCGGCGACTGCCACGCGGTACAAGGAGACGGCGAGATCGTCGGGACCGGTATCGAAACCACCTTCGAGGTGACGGTGCGGCTCAGCGTCGAAAAGAAGAAAACGATCGTCTGGCCGCGCGGCGAGACGGCGGATGATATTTTCACCATCGGCAACGCCCGGCCGCTCGACCAGGCGCTACAGCATGCGACCAGCGAAATGCTGCGCTGGCTTGAAGCCGATTACGGCCTCGACAAGACCGCCGCCAGCCACCTGCTCGGCCAGGTCGTGCGCTACGATGTCGGCAATGTCTTCGACCCGGCCTATACGATGGCCTGCCGCGTTTCCAAAAGCTGGCTGACGCGGCGCTAAAGCAATTCCAGAAAAAGTACGCAGCGGTTTCCGTCCGGAATTGCGTCAAAACGAGAGGATAGAGCTGTTCGGCGAAATCGATCAGCCGGCGTCGCGTGATTGGTCCCGCCTCTGGTTGCGGGAAACGTTCATCTCCTGCCGTTCCTGCGCCAGGCTGCTGACGGCGGCGCGCAGTTGCGGGTGGCGGGACATGAACAGGTTGAAATCGCGACGTTCCAGGACAAGGAACTGACAGAAGTCGACGGCGACCACATCGGCTGTTCGTCGCGCGCCCGTCAAGACCGCCATTTCGCCGAAGAAAGAGCCGGCGTCGAGCGGGATCTCCTCGTCCTCGAGCTGCACTTCGACCGCGCCGGAAGCAACGAAGAACATGCTGTCGCCCCGGTCACCGGTGCGGATAACCCGGTCGCCCGGCAATGCCGATCGTGGCCGGAAGAGCAGCAGCAGTTCCTCCTGCGCGCCCTCGTCGAGCTCGGCGAACATCGGAAAGGTCTCGATCAGCTGCTCGATTTCGAGATGATGCTGCCGGTCGCGCTCTTCGCGTTGCTCGCTGATGACGGCCAATTCGCGATACAGGCTATCATGCTTCGCCATGCCATAATTGGACGCGAAGGCAGGCCATCGGGAAAAGATCCATGCCTCCAGCCTCCCAGTGCCGGCGAAAACCAGCTGATTGAGCGTGATCGACAAAATCGCGCCGGCAAGGATCAGATCCTGCCCCTCGCGCGGCAACAGCCCCAGCGAAACGCCGAGGCCCGCCAGGATAAAGGAAAACTCGCCGATCTGGGCAAGCCCGGCGGCGACGGCAAGGCCCATGCTGACGGGATAGCGCAGCAGCACCACCACACAGAAGGCAATCAGCGCTTTCCCGAGAATGATGAGGGCGAGCACGCCGATGATCATCAACGGTTCGCGCACCAGTACCGAGGGATCGAAGAGCATGCCGACGGAGACGAAGAACAGTACCGAAAAGGCATTCTGCAACGGCAGGGAATCGGCGGCCGCCCTGTGGCTGAGATGGGACTCGCTCATGATCAGGCCGGCGAAGAACGCGCCGAGTGCAAAGGAAACGCCGAATATCTCCGCCGCTCCGAAGGCAATGCCGAGCGCGATGGCGAGAACGGACAGAGTGAAAAGCTCGCGCGAACCGGTGCGCGCCACCGAGGTCAGCAGCCAGGGAACGATCTTCGGGCCGATGAAGATCGCAACGGCGGCAAAAGCGGCCACCTTGAGGAGCGTGATGCCGATGGTCAGCCAGATCGACCCCGTGGCGGCATGGCCGCCCGCATCAGCATGTCCCCCGAGCGCTCCTGCAAAGGCCGGCAGCAGGACGAGCGCCAGCACCATCGCCAGATCCTCGACGATCAGCCAGCCGACGGCGACGCGCCCGTTGGTCGAACTCACCAGATTGCGCTCCTCCAGTGCCTTCAGGAGCACGACGGTACTGGCGACGGCAAGGCTCAAGCCGAGGACCAGGCCGGCGCCGATGCCCCAGCCCCACAGCGACGCAAGACCGATGCCCAGAAGCGTGGCGATGGCGATCTGACCGATCGCACCTGGAATGGCGACCCCGCGCACTGCGAGCAGGTCCGCCGCCGAAAAATGCAGCCCGACGCCGAACATCAGGAGGATGACGCCGATCTCGGCCAATTGCGAAGCGAGCGCCATATCGGCGACAAAGCCCGGCGTCGCCGAGCCGATCATCACACCGGCGACAAGGTATCCAACCAGCGGCGGCAAATGCAGCCGGTCGGCGAGATAGCCGAAAATGGCGGCAAAGCCAAAACCGGCGGCAATCAATGCTATCAATGCGACGTCGTGCGGCACCGCGACCCTTCCCGTTTTCCGGCGTTGCCGCCGTGTTCCTGCTGTTTCGCGCTACGCTAGCATCGCATTTGCGGGGACGTCTACGGGATCATGCGAAACAAAAGACAAACCGCCGCCTTGCCGAAACAAGGCGACGGCGAAAGCAGCGGTTACTGATCGAGAACGATCTGCAGCTTGACGTCGCTCGGGCGTGCTTCCACGGCGCGATCGAAGGCTTCGATCGATTGCTCGAATGTAAACGTCTCCGAGATCAGCGGCTTCAGGTCGACGCGGCCGGAGGCGATCAGCGCGATCGAGCGCTCATATTGATGCGCGTAGCGGAAGACCGTTTCGATGCGGACTTCCTTCGTCGAGGCGGTCGAGACATCAAAGCCGACCGGGGCGACCGGCAGGCCGACGGCGACGATAACGCCGCCCGGACGCGGCAGCTCCATCACGGTCTCCCAAGCCTTCGGCGAACCGGAGCATTCGAAGACGACATCGGCGCCCCAACCGTCGGTCAGGCGCCTGACCTCCTCGATCAGGTTCTTCTCGCGGATGTTGACGGGGATCACGCCCTGATACTGCGCAGCGATATCGAGCTTCGGCTGGGCGAGATCGGCGACGATAGCGCGGGCGCAGCCGCCGGCGAGGGCTGCGATGGCGACCATGGTGCCGATCGGCCCTGCGCCGAGCACGACGGCGGTATCGCCGGGTGTAATCTTCGCCTTGGCCGCCGCCTGCATGCCGACCGCGAAAGGCTCGACCATCGCACCCTCCGCAAAGCTGACATTGTCCGGAAGCTTGAAGGTATAATTGGCCGGGTGCACGACAAAGGGCGTCAGCACGCCATGGATCGGCGGCGTCGCCCAGAAGGTGACGGCGGGATCGACATTGTACATGCCGAGGCGGCTCGCCTTCGAATTGGCATCGGGAATGCCGGGCTCCATGCAGACGCGGTCGCCGACCTTCAGATGAGAAACACCGGCACCGACTTCGGCCACCGTGCCGGCCGCCTCATGACCAAGCACCATCGGCGCATTGACAACGAACGGGCCGATGCGGCCATGGGTGTAATAATGCACATCCGATCCGCAGACGCCGACCGTGTGGATCTTGATCTTCACTTCGCCCGGCCCGACCTCCTGTGGCAGGTCGATGTCGCGCAGCGCCAACTCATGCTGACGCTCCAGTACCAGGGCACGCACCTTGCTCATCACGTCTTTCCTCTTTCAGAAGTCATTCCGCCCCCGCACGGCCGCAAGGACATCCTCATTCGTTATATAGCCATGACTTGCATCACAAAATGACCTTTCCGCGAAAACCAGACCAATTTGGCTCAATATGAGGGAAAATGGCGCGAACCGCCCATTAGTATATTAATATTAGAATATCATTTTAAAGAGACGCCCCAAGACTAATCATATTGGCAATATTGACTAGTGCTCCATTTCTTGTCCTTTTAGCAGGTACGGAACAGGAGGACGCTCAAATGGTATATGACTGGACCGGCCAGCGCACCCGCCGGACGAAGGTGCTGCGCGCAGCGAGCATCGCACTATTTCTTCTCTTTTTGATCACAGTCCCCGTTTTACTGCTGCACTACAACTTCATTCAGTATCCTTATTGAGTCGCCGGACGACGATTGCTTTCGGCTGGCCGCCCCTGATCAGGCGGCCCTTTTGGCGTTCGGCTTCCGCTTGCGCGAGACGTTATCCCCAGCTTTCGGATCGAGCGGCAGGCAATCGAGAACGGCCAAGAGCGCGATGACGCCGAGCATGAGGAAAGCCAGGCGAAATTCGATGGCGGTGATCCCGCTCATGCCGAGCGGCGCGCTGATGGCCTGGCCGATGCGGATGCCGATGGCGCCGACGGCAATCCCCATTCCCATCGTCAGCTGAAAGGCCGTGCTGAACAGCGTATTGGCACCCGTCATCTGCCGCGGAGGGATGTCGGCAAAGGCGATGGTGTTCAGCGCCGTGAAATGCATCGAGCGGAGCATGCCGCCGATGAACAGCACGGGGATGATGAACCAGATCGGCGTATCCGGGGAAAACAGCGCACAGGCGGCGATGAAGATCGCATTGAGGATGCCGTTGACGATCAACACCGGCTTGAAACCGAAACGCCGCAGGATCGGTGTCGTACCCGGCTTCATCGCCAGATTGCCGGCAAAGACCGCCAAGGTCAGCATGCCTGCATGAAAGGCGCTCAACCCGAAGCCGACCTGGAACATCAGCGGCAGCAAGAAAGGCACCGCGCCGATAGCAGTGCGAAACAGCGACCCGCCCCAGATGGTTACGGCGAAGGTCGGCAGCCTCAATCCTGAGAGGTCGATCAGCGGATGCTCGCTTCTGCGGAAGTGGACTATAGCGACGGCAAGCAGCACAAAGCCGGCAATGACATAGGCCCAGGCTTCCAGCCAGACCGGATCCGGACGGCCGATAAGCTCCAGCCCATACATCAGGCTCGCGAGGCCAAAGCCGCTGATGACGAAGCCGATCCAGTCGAAGGGCGGCCTGGCTGCATTCTTTGTTTCCGGGATCAATACGAGCGCGAAGATGAACGCCACTATGCCGAGCGGCAGGTTGAGATAGAAAATCCAGCGCCAGCTCGCATGGTCGGTGATGAAGCCACCGAGCGGCGGCCCCAGAATGGGCGCCACCAGCGCTGGCCAGGTGATCGTCGCAATCGCCGAGATCAACTGGTCCTTCGGCGTGTTGTTGAGGACCACAAGCCGGCCGACCGGCACCATCATCGCGCCGCCGATACCCTGCAGGATCCGCATGGCGACGAAGGAACCGACACCGTTCGCCAGACCACATAGGACGGAGGCGAGCGTGAAAATGACGACAGCCGTGGTGAACACCAGGCGCGCGCCGAACCGGTCACTGATCCAGCCGCTGATCGGGATGAAGATACCAAGCGTCAGGAGATAGGCGCTCATGCCGATATTGAGATCGACGGGCCGGGCGCCGAAGGACGCTGCCATCTGCGGCAGGGCAGTGGCAATAACGGTGCCATCGAGGTTTTCCATGAAAAAGGCGCCAGCCACGAGCAGCGCAATCAACAACGGTCGGGAGCCGGAGGTCTGCATTGCCTCCTCCCGCTTGCGCGTGGACATATCATTCATTCCAAAACTGCTCCGAATCCGCCTCGTATCCCCAGCCATCTAAACGGTTTCCCGCCGTTACCGATAGGCTGAAATCGTCACACCATTCGATGAAGCGATCACATTTCGCTTAATCGCCGGATCAGAATTTGATCGCGATGCCCCCGCATCGTCGCCCTCGTTTATCGAACAATCCGATCAATGTGAGACCAGTAGGCAGGCCCACACAAGACATGGTAAAGTTTTCGTCAAGATATGGCGCAACGAGAACGGCCAAACCGACAACGACCAACTATGGAACCACCACGAGCGAGCCTGTACGCACCAGCGTGAAGCCAGCTAGAGCCGCTATGAGCTAGAGCCACTATAAGTTGGCGATTTCACTCGCATCGCCTTCCAATCAGACATAAGAGTCCAACGAATGAAACATGGCATTGATGCAATGATTGCTCCGGCGACCCCGATTTCGAAAATGATCGTCACGCAATCGCCATTCGATGCCTATGTCCGCAAGTACGGCACCATCCCCCGCCGCGGCGTCTTCGGTTATTTCGTCCATGAACTCGGCCGCCGTATCGTCGGCGGCAGCTATCCGGTCGGGGCGACGCTCCCGAACGAGCCCGACCTCGTGGAACAGTTCGGCATCAGCCGCACGGTCATCCGCGAGGCGATGAAATGCCTGGCCGGCAAGGGACTGGTGGAAATCAAGACCCGCGTCGGCACCCGCGTCAAGGAACGCGCCAACTGGCATCATCTCGATACCGACGTCATGGTCTGGTACTACGAGACCGGGCCATCGGCCGAGATCATGCGCTCGATCAGAGACCTCCGGCGCGTGCTGGAGCCGGAAGCAACGGCGCGCGCCGCCACACGCGGCAGTGACGCGGATATTGCCGCTATCGCCGCCGCCTATGAGGACATGGTTTCCACTCTCGGCGACATCAACATCAATGCCGATGCCGATCTGCGCTTTCATACTGCGATCTTCGCCGCCACGCACAACATGGTCTACGCGCAGCTCATCGACCTGATCGCCATCGCGATCTACGCCAACCGCACACTTTCAAGCCATGACGAAGTGGCCGAAGGCCAAAAACGGGCTTTGCCCTACCACAAGGCCATTCTCGACGCGATCGCCGCCCGCGACCCCGAGGCCGCACTCAAGGCCTCGCATCACCTGCTCGATTCCTGGGGCGGCAACGACTACGATTTCTGAGGCGCAACCGTCGCAAGAGCCGTAGCGCTCATTCATTCCTTGCTAATGCGTCATCGCCTCCTGCGCATCTGTCTTCGGTATCTGCCGGCGGCCGGCATCATGCGCCACCGGAATGAGCCAGGTGGTCGCAAACGCGAGGATGGCGAGCACGACGACACCCCAAAAGCTCCAGTGCAGCGCCGCGTCGAAGACGCCGCGGATCGCCGGATCGGCTGCGAGATCGGAAAGACCGGTCGGCTGGTTCAACACCTCATGCAGCCTGGCGGCCAGATCGCCGCTGCCAAAATGAACGATACCGATATTGAGCACGGCGCCGAGGGCGGTCGCGCCGAGCGTGTTGCCGAGGCTGCGCGAAAAGATGATCGACGCCGTGGCGCTGCCGCGCATCGACCATTCGACGCTTTCCTGCACCAAGACGATACTGGTCAAGCTGATGAGACCCATGCCGAAGCCCATCAGAAAAGAGCCGAGGCCGGCCAGGATCGGGCTGCTTTCCGGCGTCAGAAACACGAGAAAAATCGCGCCGAAAGGGAACATGAAACTGCCGGCACGCAGCGTCCTGCGGATGCCGAAGGCGCGGAAGAAACGGCTCGACAGCATCACGGCCAACGGCCAGCCGACGATCAGCATGGTCAGCGTGAACCCCGCCACCAGCGGCGAGCGGCCAAGCACGCCCTGCACATAGATCGGCAGGATGGTCGTCAATCCGATCAGCGCCATGCCGGCCAGAAGCGTGACCGCATTGCTGGTCGCTATCAGCCGTCGGCTCCAAAGTTCGATCGAGATGATCGGCTCCGCCGCACGCCGCTCCTGCCAGATGAACAGCGCCCCGGTGACGACGAAGACCGCTGCAAGCGGCCCGAGGACGCCGAGGCCGGAGTCGGTCTCGGTGAGGATCACCAGCAGCGAGATGATAGCGATCGAAAACAGGATCGTGCCGAGATAGTCGATCTTCGCTTCACGCGGCGTGATCTGCTCATGCAGGAAGAACGTGAAGCCGATGATGGTCAGCACGCCGATCGGCAGGTTGATCCAGAAGATCCAGGCCCAGGAGACATTGTCAACGATGATGCCGCCGACTAGCGGCCCAACGACGGCCGACACCGCCCAGACGCTGGCAAGCGCCCCCTGCACCTTGGCACGCTCCTCCAGCTTGTAGAGGTCGCCGACCACGGTCATCGTTACCGGCTGGATTGCGCCGGCGCCGAGGCCCTGCAGCAGCCGGAAGGCAATCAGCGAGGCCATCGACCAGGCAAAGCCCGCCAGCGCTGACCCCACAAGAAAGATCAGAATGCCGCCGATCAACATCGGCTTGCGGCCGAAAATATCCGATAGCTTGCCGTAGATCACCGTTGTCGTGGACTGCGCCAGCAGAAATGCGGAGAAGACCCAGCTATAATAGGTAAAGCCACCGAGCTGGCCGACGATGTGCGGCATGGCTGTGGCGACAATCGTTGCTTCGATCGCGACCATAAAGGTCGCTAGCATGATCGAAACAATGACCAACGGACGTCTCGATCGATCGGCCGTGCTGGACATGACATTCCTTTCTGACAAGTCCACCCGACCGCAAACGCATATAGGCCGTCAATACGGCCATGGGGGAACGATAAATTCCTGAGATCGACGTCGGAGGGCTACAAGCTCCAGGGGCATTGCCCGCTGAATCATTATGGTAAGCATTGCATACTTACGCCTGCGGATGTCAACCGTTTAACAAAGGTTGGCGGATCACCACACGCCGTCGTGCAGCGCCGTCGCCTCTTCGCACAGCATCGGCCCCACCACCTCGACCTTGCGCTGGCCCGCTTCGAAAACGACGCGGCAGGGCAGATCGAGCGTGGGATTTTCCGGATGATTGCCGGTGATCGCCTTGAGCTGGCTTTCGCTGAGACCATAAACGACGCGGCCGACGCCAGCCCAATAGGCGGCGCCGGCGCACATGGCGCAGGGTTCGGCGGAGGTATACATCGCGCATTGTACGAGAAAGCCCGGAGAGTATTGCTGCGATGCCCTGGTCATCAGCACGCGCTCGGCATGACCGGTCATATCCTGCGTCGGATTATAGGCGTTTTCCTGCTCCATCAGCACGGTGCCGTCAGGTCCGACCAGAATGGCGCCGAAAGGATGGTTGCCGTTCAACCGCGCCCGCGCCGCCACTTCGAAGGAACGGCGCAAAAAGACTTCGTCGTTAAGAGGTGCGGTCATGGTCCCTGCCCTGCGATGAAACGCGATATCGCAACTTGCGCGATGCTCATCCGGCTGACAAGTCGCTAATTCAGGGCAGCGCGCGGAAATCCACGGCCGGGCAGAACGACTGCCCGACCGTGGATTGATCTCAGGCGATGCTTTCTTCGAGATTGTCCAGGATCGCGTTCCAACCCTTCGTATGGCCTTGCCTTGCCTCCTCGCTGCGGAATTTCACCTGCTTCAAGGTGATTTTCGTTGTATCGGGACCCAGTTCAGCGAGATCGATGGTCACCACGCTGTCGTCGAGCGAGTATGGCGACTCCCAGGTAAAGGAGAGGCGGGAATGGGGGTCGATCTCAAGATAGGTGCCCGCATGCGGGATCTCCCGCTCGGCGGTTATCATGACGATCGAGAAACGCCCGCCCTTGACCGGATCGGTCTTGACCCTGGACGCCTCACCGCCCGTCGGCGTTCGCATGAATTTCGCCAGCATTTCAGGCGAAAGCCAGGCATTGAACACTTTCTCGCGCGGGGCCGCAATCGTGCGGTTCACTGTCAATTCAAGCTCAGTCATCTCTTTCATCCTTCGAAACGAGTAGATTCTCCAGCGCCGCAAGGCGCAGTTCCCAAATCGACTTCAGTTGCACGAACCAGCCCTCCGTCAGCTTCAGCGGTTCGAGCTCCGCGGCAATGAAATGCTCGCGGCCCAAGGTCCTGCGGGTGACGAGACCTGCCTCCTCCAGCACCTTGATGTGCTTGGAGACGGAGTTCAGGGACATCTCGAAATGCGCGGCGAGCGCCGTCACTCTCAACGCGCCCTCCTGAACAAGCAGCGTCAAGATTTGTCGCCGGGTGGTATCGCCGGCGGCCTTCAGAATTCGTGACAGAGCGTCTTCGTCCATTTATTCATCCATATGGTTGAATATACAAAATCACGCGTGATAGTCAACCATATGGGTGAATATTTTGTATTACCACCAGAGCCGATAGCGGCAATGATGAGTTTGACCGAGGGTTTCTTGTAGAAAATCAATCCCACCCTGCGGGCCTCCCGCCCATAGGCCGCACTATGGATTTAGGTCCTCAGCGCAAGCTATTACGATTGATTTGTTCACTTCCCGAACTTACTGTCAGACTAAATACGCAGGCGGACCATCGAATTGCTCACCTCCTCGCAGCGGCAGCTTCTACGCGTCATCAGCGAATCCGGCCCTCTCAGCCGAACGGTTCTCGCCGCATCAATGGGGCTCAGCAAGGCGGCGATGAGCGGCATCGCCCGCGATCTGATCAGCCTCGGCGTTCTCCATGAGACCGAGACGGTCTACGGCCAGGGCCGGCCATCGATCTTGCTCGACCTGTATCCGGAGGGCGCCTTTTTCGTCGGTATCTCGCTGCTCGAGGATCCGGCGCCGATGGTCCTCAGCGACCTCAACGGCAAGATTATTGCACGAGAGACCATGCCGCTATCGCGTGATCCGGAGATCATCGCGAGCCTGGTCGCCGATGCACTACCGAAACTGCTTGCCGGGCAGCCGGACGCGGCCGGCAAATTGTCAGGTCTCGGCGTCGCCCTCTCCGGTTTCGTCGACGAGAAGCAAGCCAATTGCGTGCAATCCACCCTGCTCGGCTGGCAGGACGTGCCGCTTGCCCGGATCATTCGTGAGAAGACCGGCATCGAGACCTTCATCGAGAACGATGCCAAGGCAGTAGCCGTCAGCGAGAAACTGTTTGGCAGCGCGCGCGACATTCTGAATTTCAGCGTCGTCTCGTTTGGCGATGGCATCGGTTGCGCCCATTTCATCGGCGGCAAGCTTTATCGCGGCAATCACGGCGGCGCCGGCGAAATCGCCCATTGCACCATCGAGCTAGAGGGTTCGCCCTGCCGCTGCGGCAAGCGCGGCTGCCTCGACACGGTCGCCTCGATGAAGGCAATCAAGGAAATGTCGAAGGCGGCAGGTCTTGCCTGCACGTCATTGACCGAGCTGGAAGAAGAGGCCTCGGTCGGCAATGCCGCCGCCATCCGCATCCTGCACCGGGCCGGCGGCGCCCTTGGTCTGGCGATCGCGCACCTGATCCAGTTCAATGATCCCGGCATGATCCTGGTCACCCATGTCGAAGGCAATTTCGACGGACAGCTCGGCACCGTCATGCAGCAGGCGATCGAAGCCAATGTGCTGCCCCGCTATGCCGGCCAGACGCCGATCCGCACCCAGCGTGTTGACAGCGACGTCTGGGCGCGAGGCGCCGCCAGCATCGCCGCCCATAATTTCCTGATTGGTCCCAACCCGAATTAGAGGTTTCCCATGCGTATCGCCGTCGGCGGCATTCATACCGAGTGCAGCACGTATAATCCGGTCCTGGCCGAAGAAAAAGATTTCCGCATCGTGAGCGGCGAAGCGCTGACTGCAGCGCCGTATTTCGCTTTCCTGAGAGATTACGACGCCGAGTTCCTACCGACGATCCACGCTCGGGCGATTGCCGGCGGCCCGGTCGCCCGCCATACCTATGAGGCTTTCAAGGCGGAGTTTCTCGAGCGCCTGAAGCCGTTATTGCCGCTCGACGGGCTTTATCTCGCCATGCATGGCGCCATGTATGTCGAGGGCATGGAGGATGCCGAGGGCGACTGGATCACGGCTGCCCGCGCCCTTGTCGGCGACGATTGCCTGCTGTCTGCCAGCTATGACCTGCACGGCAACATCACCCAGCGCATCATCGACGCGCTCGACATGTATTCCACCTATCGCACCGCGCCGCATATCGATGTCGAGGAAACCATGCGCCGCGCAGTGAAGATGCTGACCGAGAGCCTGAAGACCGGCGTGAAACCGATCCTGCTTTGGGCGCCGATCCCGGTCGTCCTGCCCGGCGAGCGCACCAGCACGGTCGATGAACCGGCCAAGAGCCTCTACGACCTGCTGCCCGGCATCGACGCCATCGACGGCGTCTGGGATGCCTCATTGATGGTGGGTTATGTGTGGGCTGACGAGCCGCGCGCCACCGCCGCTGCCATCATGACCGGCACGGATCGCTCTGTGCTGGAGCGCGAAGCGAAACGGCTGGCACAAGCCTATTGGGACGTGCGCCGGGATTTCGTCTTTGGTTGCGAGACAGGCTCGATCGAGGAATGCGTCGCCAAGGCGATCACGAGCCCAACTACTCCGGTGGTGCTGGCCGAATCCGGCGACAATCCGACCGGCGGGGGTGTCGGCGACCGCGCCGACGTGCTGGCGGAACTGATTGCCAAAGGTGCTGACGGCGTCGTTTTCGCCGGGATCGCCGACAAGGCCGCGACCGAGGCCTGCTATGCAGGCGGCGTTGGCACAAAGCTCGATCTCACCGTCGGTGCCTCGCTCGACACCAAGGGCAGCAAACCGGTAAGAGCTGAATTCACTGTCAAATTCCTGCTGCAAACCGACGATGCAGCAGACCGGCAAGCCGTCGTCTCCATCGGCGGTATCGATCTGGTTCTATCGGCAAAACGCCGCCCCTATCACAACATCGCCGACTTCACCCGCCTCGGCCTCGATCCGCATCAAGCCAAGATCATCGTCGTGAAATCCGGCTATCTGTCGCCGGAGCTGGCTCCGATCGCCAATCCGAACCTGATGGCGCTCTCGCCCGGTGTGGTCGACCAGTTCGTCGAACGCCTGCCGCGGCTGCGCAAGCAGAAGCCGACCTATCCCTTCGACAAGGATTTTGCCTTCGCGCCCGAGGTGTCGCTCTCGGCACGTTCGAGCGGCCGGTAGCAGTCCCGGCTGGGGGGCGCTGCGCAAACATTATGCATTGAGCAGACTTGCACAAAAAAGAGCTTGACGCTGCGCTCGAGTTGAACTTGTATCGAACCAATCGAAAATTGGTTCGGACCATTTCACCTCATGGCAACCAGCGGCCTTCCCGAAAATTCGACCCATGCCCTGGAGAAGCTCCGGGGTCTTTTGGGCTCGGACAGTTTACTGCCGGATGGGAAACTGCCGACCGAGCGGGCGCTTTCGGAGATGTTTGGCGTCAGTCGCCGCGCCATCCGTCGCGCGCTCGAGGTGCTCGAGACCGAAGGCCGCATCTGGCGGCGCCAGGGGTCCGGCACCTATGCCGGCCAGCGCCCGGATGACTGGAGCCAGCATGTCGGATCGATGATTGCCGGCACCAATCTCATGGAGATCATGGAGGTGCGCCTGCGCGTCGAGCCGCAGCTCGCCCAGCTCGCCGCCATGCGCGCCAAGCCTGACGATATCGAGCGCATGTACGAGCTGACGAAGAAGATCGTTGCCAGCGACGATGCCGATAGCCGTGAGCTTTGGGATGGCGCACTGCATCGCCTGATCGCGCAGAGCGCCGGCAACCAGTTTTTCCTGACGATCTTTGACGTCATCAACCACGTCCGCCAGGACGAGGCGTGGCAAACCATTCGCGAATTGGCCCGCAGCACCAACAACACGCGCCCGGCCTCCTACGCCCAACACATGACGATCATCGACGCGATCGCAGCACGCGATCCGATGAGAGCCGCTGAAGCCATGCGCCAACATCTGCTGATGCTGCAGGAGAGCTTGATCCGTGTCACCTCGCTCGACGCGCAACCGCCACGGAAGGAAATGACCAAGGCGTTTGACTGACCATGGGCGCAACTGCGCCGAGACTGCCCGACCGGAGGGGAAACCGGCCGGAACCGCATTGAAAACAAAAATATAAACAGGAGAACAGGATGAAGATCGCCAAATTTCTGACATCGCTGGCCGCCGGCGTGTTGATCGCGCTGCCGGCCTTTGCCGTCGAACTCAAGATCGGCCTTCAGGACGATGCCGACGTGCTGGATCCGGCACAATCGCGCACCTTCGTCGGCCGCATCGTCTATACCGCACTCTGCGACAAGCTCGTCGATGTGACGCCGGATCTCAAATTCGTGCCGCAGCTTGCCACCTCCTGGAAATGGTCCGCAGACGGGAAGCAGCTGACAATGGAATTGCGCCAGGGCGTCAAGTTCCAGGACGAAACGCCGTTCAACGCACAGGCCGTGGTCGACAATATCCAGCGCTACCAGACCCTGCCGGAATCGCGCCGCAAGAGCGAGCTCTCCTCCGTCGCCAAGGTCGAGGCATCCAGTGAACATGAAGTGACCTTCACGCTGAAGGCGCCCGATGTCACTTTGCTTGCCCAGCTTTCCGACCGCTCCGGGATGATGGTCTCGCCGACCGCGGCCAAGGCGGCTGGTGCGAAGTTCGGCGACCATCCCGTCTGCTCCGGCCCGTTCAAGTTCGTCGAGCGCGTGCAGCAGGACCGTATCGTGCTGGAGAGGTTCCAGGACTACTGGAACAAGGACAATATCTTCATCGACAAGGTGACCTACCTGCCGATCCCCGACACGACGGTGCGCCTGGCTAACCTGCGCTCGGGCGATCTCGACATGATCGAGCGCGTCGCCGCCTCCGACGCCGGCACCGTCAAGAGCGATAGCAATCTCGTCTATGCCGATGCCATCGGTACCGGCTGGCTGGGCGTCTACGCCAATGTCGGCAATGGTGCGCGCGCCGACAATCCGATGGGCAAGGACAAGCGCCTGCGTCAGGCCTTCTCGCTGGCGATCGACCGCGATGCCGCCATGCAGATCGTCTATGACGGCACCGGCCTTGCCGGCAACCAGCCCTTCGCGCCAAACAGCCCCTGGTACGACAAGGACATCCCAGTTCCAACCCGCGACGTCGACAAGGCGAAGGCGCTGATCAAGGAAGCGGGCTACGATCGCGTGCCGGTGGAACTCGCGGTCGCCAACAATCCCGTCTCGATGCAAATGATGCAGATCATCCAGTCGATGGTGGCCGAAGCCGGCTTCGACGTGTCGCTGAAATCGACCGAATTCGCCACGCTGCTCGACGCGCAGACGGCCGGCAACTATCAGCTCAGCCGTTCCGATTGGTCCGGCCGCGCCGATCCGGATGGCAATATCCAGCAGTTTGTGACCACCGGCGCCGGCCTCAACGATTCCAAGTACAGCAATCCTGAGGTCGACAAGCTGTTGCTGGAAGCTCGCCAGTCGCAGGACGATGCGGTGCGCAAGCAAAAATATGATGCGGCCGAGGCGATCCTGAACGAAGACCTGCCGATCATCTATCTCGGCCATCAGGCCTGGATCTGGGGCTACAACAAGAAGATCACCGGCTTCGTAGCCTCGCCGGACGGCATGATCCGCCTCGCCGGCGTGAAGAAGGGCAGCTAGTTCGACAGCAGCCTGCGGGAAAGACATCTCCCGCAGGCCCTTACCGAGATCAGGATGCGCTCATGTACACCTACATCGGAAAAAGACTGCTGGTCGCCATACCGACGCTGCTGATCATTTCCGTCTTCGTCTTTTCCCTGCAGAAGCTCTTGCCGGGCGACCCGATCCTTGCCATGGCCGGCGAAGAGCGCGATCCGCAGGTCCTCGAGTTTCTGCGCGAGAAATATCGCCTCAACGATCCTGTCATCTATCAATACGGCTATTGGCTGCAGGGCGTCGTGAAGGGCGATCTTGGCACATCGCTGCGCACAAACCAGCCGGTGTTGACGCTGGTCGCCGAGAAACTGCCGGTGACGATCCAGCTTGCCGTGATGTCGATGATCTTCGCTTTTGTCATCGGCATTCCCATGGGCATATTGGCGGCGGTGAAGAAGAACACCATCATCGACTATCTCGCCAATGTCGTTGCCCTGTGCGGATTGTCGGTGCCGAATTTCTGGCTCGGCATCATGCTGATCCTGCTGGTCTCGGTGAAGCTGCACTGGCTGCCGGCCTCCGGCTACCAGCCGTTCTTCGAGGATCCCTGGCGCTCAATCCAGACCATGCTGATGCCCTCCTTCGTGCTCGGCAATGCGCTCGCCGCCACATTGATGCGCCACACCCGCTCGTCTATGCTGAGCGTGCTCAGCGCCGACTATATCCGCACAGCCCGCGCCAAGGGGCTTTCGGAAGTCGTCGTCATTTTGCAGCACACCTTCCGCAACGCCATCCTGCCCATCGTCACCGTCAGCGCGCTACTCTTCGGCGAACTGCTGGCCGGTGCGGTGCTCACCGAGCAGATCTTCACCATTCCCGGCTTCGGCAAGCTCATCGTCGACGCGGTCTTCAACCGCGATTACGCCGTCGTCCAGGGCGTCGTGCTCTGCACTGCCGTCGGCTTCATTGGTATGAACCTCATCGCCGATATTCTCTACGTCCTCCTCAATCCACGTCTGAGGGCAGCCCTATGAACGCGATCGTGCAGACGGCTGTTGCCACCGCCCCGGCCAAGCGCGCGCCGAACCGAGCCTGGCGCAAATTCAAGGCCAACAAGGGCGCGCTGGTCGGCATCTCCATCATCCTGTTCTTTACCTTGGCTGCCATCCTCGCCCCAATCCTGCCGATACCCGATCCGGTCGCTACCAGCTGGTCGGCGATCCGCAAGGCACCCTCGGCGGCCCATTGGTTCGGCACCGACGACATTGGCCGTGACGTCCTCTCGCGCATGATCTGGGGCACGCGGGCGTCCCTGATGGCCGGCATATTTTCCGTCGCCATTGCGGTAGCGATCGGTGTCCCTCTCGGCCTTATCTCCGGCTATTACGGCGGCTGGATCGACCAGATCATCTCGCGTGTCACCGAAGCGTTCCTCGCGATGCCCTTCCTGATCACCGCGATCGCGCTTGCCGCCTTTCTCGGACCAAGCCTCACCAATGCAATGATCGCCATCGGGCTGTCGGCGACGCCGGTCTTCGTGCGCCTGACGCGCGGCCAAGTACTGGCGGTGAAGACGGAAGATTATGTCGAAGGCGCTCGATCGATCGGGCTTCGTCATTCCAGCATCATCATCCGTTACATCCTGCCGAACGTCTTTGCCCCGATCCTGGTGCAGGGAACGCTCACCATCGCCACGGCGATCATCGCAGAGGCCAGCCTCTCTTTCCTCGGGCTCGGCCAGCAGCCACCTGCACCGAGCTGGGGCTCGATGCTCAACGTCGCGAAGAATTATCTCGAGCAGGCACCCTGGATGGCCATGTGGCCGGGCGCTGCGATCTTTCTCGTCGTCATCGGTTTCAATCTCCTCGGCGACGGCCTGCGCGATGCGCTCGATCCGCGCGAAGCATGAATCATCTGAAAGGACATCCGCAATGACCGCATTCACGACACGCCCGGAAATCCTCGGCACCTTCGGCGTCGTCACCTCCACCCACTGGATCGCTTCCGCGGTCGGCATGAGCATTCTCGAAAAGGGCGGCAACGCCTTCGATGCCGCGGTTGCGACTGGCTTCGTGCTTCAGATCGTCGAGCCGCATCTTTGCGGTCCCGGCGGCGACATGCCCGCGATCATCTATTCAAAAAAGAAGGACAAGGTCGAGGTCATCTGCGCCCAAGCTCCCGCCCCCGCCGGCGCAACGATCGAGCACTATACGAAGGAGGGCCTGTCGCTGATCCCCGGCGACGGCCTGCTCGCCACTGTCATCCCCGGCGCTTTCGATGGCTGGATGCTGATGCTGCGCGATTACGGCGAGCTCACCGTCCGTGATGTTCTGGAACCGGCGATCCACTATGCCGAGCACGGCCACCCCATTCTGCCCCGTGTCGCTGCGACCATTGCCGGCCTTGCCGACTTCTATCGCAAGGAATGGCCGACCTCCTACGAGACCTGGCTGCCCGGTGGCTCCGCTCCGGAGCCGTGGTCGAACTTCAAGAATCCTGTCCTTGCCGAAACATGGAAACGGGTGATCGCGGAAGCGGAGGCAAAGAGCGGCCGCGAGGCACAGGTCGAAGCGGCGCGCGACGCCTATTATCGCGGCTTCGTCGCCGAGGCGATCGACAGCTACGTCCGCAAGGCCGAGGTGATGGATGCCAGTGGCAGCAAGCACAAAGGCGTGCTGACCGCCGACGACATGGCCAACTGGTCGGCAACGATCGAGGAGCCACTGACCTATGATTATCACGGCTGGACCGTCGCCAAGATCGGTCCCTGGGGCCAGGGACCGGCCTTCCTGCAAACACTGTCGCTGCTGAAGGGCTTCGATATCGCCGCGATGGACCCCGCCGGCGCGGATTACGTCCATACCGTTACTGAGGCCATGAAACTCGCCTTCGCCGACCGCGAGGTCTATTACGGCGATCCGAATTTCTCCGAAGTGCCGCTCGATATCCTGCTCTCGGACGCCTATGCCACCGAGCGCCGCAAGCTGATCTCTTCGGAAGCCTCGTTCGATCTGCGTCCGGGCAAAATCGCCGGCTTCGAAAGCCAGTACGATCTCACCATGGCCATGCTGGAAGCGCCGGAAGCCAAGACCGGGGCGGTCTATGAGCCGACCATGTCGCATCTGACCGAGAAGCGCGGCGACACGGTGCATATCGACGTCATCGACCGCGAAGGCAACATGGTGTCGGTGACGCCCTCCGGCGGCTGGCTGCAATCCTCGCCGATCATTCCCGGCCTCGGCTTCTGCCTCAATTCGCGCGCGCAGATGTTCTGGCTGAAGCCCGGCCTGCCCTCGTCGCTTGCTCCGGGCAAGCGCCCGCGCACGACGCTGACGCCGTCGCTCGCGCTCCATGAAGGCCGCCCGACGCTCGCCTTCGGCACGCCCGGCGGCGACCAGCAGGAGCAATGGCAGCTCGCCTTCTTCCTGCGCTATGTCCATCACGGCCTGAACCTGCAGGAAGCGATCGACTGGCCGCTGTTCCACAGCACGCATTTCCCAAGCTCCTTCTACCCCCGCACGCGCGAGCCTGGCGGTCTTACGGCCGAGGCAAATTTCAGCCCCGAGGTGCTCGATGCGCTGCGCCGGAAGGGTCACAAGCTGACGGTTGCTCCGGAATGGACGGTCGGACGGTTGACCGCCGCGCGGCGTGATGCCAGCGGCCTGCTGCGCGCAGCCGCCACGCCGCGTCTGATGCAAGCCTACGCAATCGGGAGATAAGCAAATGACCTGGTCGATCGTTGCCCGCGAGCCTGAAACCGGCCATCTCGCCATCGCCGTCGCCACCCGCTTCTTCGCTGTCGGCAGCCTGGTGCCGCATATTCGAGGCGGCATCGGCGCTGTCGCGACACAGGCTTTCGTCAGCCCGCTCTATGGCATTGATGGCGTTGCGATGCTTGCCGCCGGTCATGCACCGGAGGAGATCGTTACGACCTTGACCGCCCCCGACGACGGCCGCGAGCAGCGGCAGTTCCACCTGATCGACGCCAAGGGCAACAATGCCGCCTTCACCGGCGCCAAATGCGTCGACTGGGCCGGCCATCTGATCGACGACAATGTCTCGGTTGCCGGCAATATGCTGGCCGGGCCTCAGGTGATTGCCGAGACGCTTTCGACCTTCAAGAAGACCAAGGGCAAACCGCTCGCCGAGCGGCTGCTCGAGGCCATGCGCGCCGGCGAGGACGCCGGCGGCGACAAGCGCGGCAAGCAATCGGCAGCACTCGTGATCCATCGCGATCAGGATTACGCCTGGCTGAACATCCGCGTCGATGACAGCGCCGATCCGCTGACCGAGCTCGAACGGCTCTATGCCGTCGCGCAGGAACGCTATCTCCATTTCGCCGAGACTATGGCGACGCGGCAGAACCCTGATGGCATGATCGACCGCCGCGAGATCGACGAAAAGATTGCGGCGCTGGAAGCCGCAAGAATTGCCGAGGGGCGTCCGTCCGCATCTTTCGCCACATTACCGAAACTGTCTTGAGCGGAAACAGATGCCTGATACGATGCGCAAAATCATAAAGGGGAACTCATGACGACCACAGCCGCGCAGCAGATGAATCCCGATGTAAAACCTGTCCTCTCCGTCTCCAATCTGACGACGTCCTTCCTTGCCGATGGCGAGTGGCGATCGGTGGTGAAGAACATCTCCTTCGATGTCATGCCGGGCGAAACAGTGGCGATCGTCGGTGAATCCGGCTCCGGCAAGAGCGTCACCTCGCTGTCGATCATGCGTCTGCTCGCCAAGGGCAGCAGCCGCATCGAAGGCTCGGTCAAGCTCAATGGCCGCGAGATCCTGTCGCTGCCGGATAATGAGATGCGCAAGGTGCGTGGTAAGGATATTGCCATGATCTTCCAGGAGCCGATGACCAGCCTCAATCCGATCTTCACCATCGGCCGGCAGATCTCCGAGGCCCTCACCTGCCATGGCGATATCTCCAAGGCGGAAGCCAAGGCCGAGACGATCCGGTTGCTGGAAAAGGTGCGTATCCCGAACGCCGCCTCGCGCTTCGACGAATATCCGCATCAGTTTTCCGGCGGTATGCGCCAGCGCGTGATGATCGCCATGGCGCTAGCCTCGCGTCCGAAGCTCCTGATTGCCGACGAGCCGACGACGGCGCTCGATGTAACGATCCAGGGGCAGATCCTCGATCTCATCAAGGTGCTGCAGGAGGAGGAAGGCATGTCCGTCCTCTTCATCACCCACGATATGGGCGTCGTCGCAGAGATTTCCGACCGCACCATCGTCATGTATCGCGGCGAGGCGGTGGAGACGGGCAACACCGACGACATCTTCCATCGCGGCCAGCATCCCTATACCCGCGCCCTGCTTTCCGCTGTGCCGCGCCTCGGCTCGATGAAGGATCAGGCCTGGCCGTTGCGCTTCCCGATCGTCGATATCAGAACCGGCGAACGTAGCGAACCCATACCCCTTGCCGATACGGTCGACCACCGCAAGACGCCCATCCTCGAAGTGAAGAACCTCGTGACCCGCTTCAACCTGCATGGCGGACTGCTCGGCCGCACCACCGGCGCCATCCATGCCGTCGAGAACGTCTCCTTCGATCTTGCCCAGGGCGAGACGCTGTCGCTGGTCGGCGAATCCGGCTGCGGTAAATCCACGACCGGCCGCTCGATCATGCGTCTCATCAATCCCAATGCCGGCGAAGTCCGCCTCGACGGCTATGACGTGATGAAACTCGACGCGCTCGATCTGCGCCGCATGCGCCGCAGCATCCAGATGATCTTCCAGGACCCCTTCGCCAGCCTCAATCCGCGCATGACCATCGGCGCCGCCGTGGCTGAACCCTTCATCGAGCATAATCTCGGCACCCGCGCCCAGGGACGCGAGAAGGCGGCCGACCTTCTGGAACGCGTCGGGCTGAAGGCGGATATGATGTCGCGTTACCCGCATGAATTCTCCGGCGGTCAGCGCCAGCGCATCTGCATTGCCCGCGCCCTTGCCCTCGACCCGAAGGTCATCGTCGCCGACGAAAGCGTCTCGGCCCTCGATGTCTCGATCAAGGCGCAGGTCTGCAACCTTCTGATGGATCTGCAGCAAAGCCTCAATCTCGCCTATCTCTTCATCTCGCACGACATGGCCGTGGTGGAACGCGTCAGCCACCGTGTCGCGGTGATGTATCTCGGCGAGATCGTCGAGATCGGCCCGCGCGCCTCGGTATTCGAGAACCCGCAGCATCCCTATACGAAGAAGCTGATGGCGGCCGTCCCCGTGCCGGATCCGGCGCGGCGCGGCATCAAGCGCAATCTCGCCGTCGAGGAGTTGAAGAGCCCGGTGCGGCCGGTCGGCTATGTCACGCCGAGGCGTCGCTATCGCGAGGTCACACATGGTCACCTCGTCCGGATGGATGAGGCCGCTTAAGCCGGATCGTGACCTTGACTTCATTGGAAGCAGGGGGTGATATCCGCCCCTGTTTCAAGATGATTTGGAGTGATTGCGATGACCGACAGCGTACTCGATATTCCGGTAAAGAGGATCGACGGCAGCGAGACGACGCTTGCCGACTACAGCGGCAAGGTCATCATGGTCGTCAATGTCGCCTCCAAATGCGGCCTGACAGCGCAGTATGAATCGCTGGAAAAGCTCTATGAGGACAAGCGGGATGACGGCCTAGTCATCGCCGGCTTCCCGGCCAATGATTTCAAGGGTCAGGAGCCGGGCACGGATGACGAGATCCTGAGCTTCTGCACCCTGACCTATGACGTGCAGTTCCCGATGTTTTCCAAGATCGCTGTAACAGGCGCAGAGCGCCATCCGCTCTACAACAGCCTGATCGGCTCCGGCGTCGAGATCACCGGCGATGGCCCGATGCGCGAGCGCCTTGCAAAACATGGCCTAGAGACCGGGCAGGATGGCGGGGTCATCTGGAACTTCGAAAAATTCCTGATCGGCCGCGACGGCAAGGTTGCCGCTCGCTTTGCGCCTGACGTGACCGCTGACGATCCCCGTCTGCTCTCCGCTCTGGAGAAAGAGCTTGCCCGCGCCGGCTGAGGCATTGCGCGGATTTTCGATAAATACGATTTTATTTCAATGCGTTACCTCACCATGGAGTAGCGGCGCGGAGCTTGCTCGGATTCGCCGCATCATTGCCTCCCCTCTTGCCCAGGAGTATGCTCACGCGTCCCATATATGGACGGAACGCTGCATCAATTCTGGGAGGAGGATGTCATGCGTGAACCTGATGTACAGAAACTCGATGCCCTGGTCGGGCGCTTGGTCGGCGATCTCGGCGCAGCGGTCTCCGGTGTTTTGGTAACACTCGGAGACCATTTGGGCCTGTTCAAGGCTATGGCGGATGGAACGCCGATGACCTCGGCGGAATTGGCCGACAAGACCGGCGTTAGGGAGCGCTACCTGCGCGAATGGCTGTCGGCACAAGCAGCGGCAGATTACGTCAGCTACGACGACAAGACCGAACGCTTCTACCTGACGCCCGAACAGGCGATGGTATTTGCGGAGGAAAACAGTCCCGCCTTCTTCACCGGTGCCTTCGATGTCGTTCAATCCATGTGGCTCGATGAACCGAAGATCGCCAATGCTTTCAAGACCGGTAGCGGTCTCGGCTGGCATGAGCACAGCGCCTGCCTGTTTCGCGGCACGGAGCGTTTCTTCCGGCCGGGTTATAACAGCCATCTCGTCTCGGAATGGATACCGGCACTAAGTGGTATGCATGAAAAGCTCGAAGCCGGCGCTGCCGTCGCCGATGTCGGCTGTGGCCATGGCGCCTCGACCATCCTGATGGCGCAAGCCTATCCGAACTCCACATTCTTCGGCTTCGACTATCACCTTCCCTCTATCGAGCGAGCGAAAGCGGCGGCCAGGGAGGCGGGCGTCGACGGACGGATCACCTTCGAGCGGGCGACAGCAAAGGACTTCCCGGCTGCCGGCTACGATTTCGTGGCGATGTTCGATTGCCTGCACGACATGGGTGATCCCGTCGGCGCCGGCAAACATGTCAAGGAAAGCCTTGCCGACGACGGCACCTGGATGATCGTCGAACCCTTTGCGCATGATTGCCTGAAGGACAACCTCAATCCGGTCGGCCGCGTCTTCTACGGCGCATCGACGATGATCTGCACGCCGGCCTCGCTGGCGCAGGAAGTCGGCCTGGGCCTCGGCGCGCAAGCCGGCGAGTTGAAACTGCGCAAGGTCGCCATGGATGCAGGCTATTCGCATTTCCGCAAGGCGACTGAAACGCCATTCAACATGGTCTTCGAAGTCAAGGTCTGAACCCGCGCCACACCTGTCGAACGCGCGAGATGCAGGCTGGTCTTCACAGATGGGACCGCCTTTACCGAACAGGCACGCGAGCGCCGGTTGGAATAGACCGGCGGCTCAAGCCATTCCGCTTGAGCGACGATTCCGGGTGTCGAACGAGACCAAGCACAGCTCTTACGCTGTGCAGGGCATAGGGCGAAATTAACGGTTTTCCGAAACGCCAGGGCGACCGAGTCGGGTCTCTGGATGTTGACTTTCATAAAAGCAACTTTAAAGTGTATTTATTACATCCATCTACCGGAGAATATTATGGATAGATACACGAAAACCATTTTGACCGTCATCGCGGTGGCGCTGGTCGCTATCGCCGCTCAGAATGCCATTACCCCTGCAAAGGCCGTCGGCGGTGGCTGCGGCAGAGAGAATTACAATCCTTGTTGGGTTAAACTTGTAAATTAGCGCGCATCCAGCTCCGCTATTTGAAGGCAACCACCGCTGTTTGAGTTCGAAACTCGCGACATCGACGACAACTGGCTTGCTCCACATCGACGACCAGACAGGATTGCCGAAACAGTGACCCAACTAGGATCACCGTTTCGGCAGTCCATCAGGATGCGGCGAGTTTGCGCGCGGCGGCGATAGCGGTGCGGGCACCGGTGCGCAGCTGTGCCGTTTCTGCGCCAGCGATGACCAAGTCGAGACCGAGCTTCAGATATTGTCCGGCGCGTTCGCCATCGCTGCCGAAGGCGCAGATCAGCTTGCCATGGGCGCGGCAGCGCGCGAGCGCATGGCTCATCGCCTGGTCGATCGCGGCGCTATCGGGAGCAAGCCGCGCGCCGTTCGATAGCGCGATGGAGAGATCGGCCGGCCCGACGAAAATGCCATCGACGCCATCGACGGTGAGAATCTCGTCGATGGCATCGAGTGCCGTGCGGGTCTCGACCATGGCGATCGTGACGGTCAGGCTGTTGCCGCGCTGCAGATAATCGTCAGGCGCTATGCCAAAATGGTTGAGGGCCAGCGACGGTCCCCAGCTCCGCTCGCCGAGCGGCGGATATTTCGTCGCCTTGACCAGGGCGCGGGCATCATCGGCGGAATTGATCATCGGCGCGATGATGCCGGAAGCGCCGGCATCCAGAAGTCGTGAGGCGGAGGCGAAATCGCCGACCGGGATCCGCCCGATCGCCGGTTTACCGGCCAGCCGCACCTGGGCGATACCGTTGGCGGCAGACCCCATATCCCACATGCCATGCTGCATATCGAGCACGACCGCGTCGAAATCCTCTTGCGACAGGTGATTGACGAGCAATGGATCGGGCGTGCCAATCCAGGCAGAAATCATACCGCCATTTTCCCGGCGCTTCAGACGCCCGGCGAAACCGTCAATATCAATCGTCATGGTGATTTTCCTCAATAATTACCACGCCCGCAACGAGCGAGACACTTCCCTCCAAGACCTCCTTCGACAACACAAACAAGGCCCTCATCCCCACTGACAATACTCAATTCCAGCGCCTCGGCTACCCCGAAAATACAACCGGCGCCACATGCCGTACGGCGATTCAAAACCGTAGACAGCATTCAGCTATCGACTTCGTAAAGAAAACTTACCAAAATATATTGTGCGGAAGCGACAGACGAAGGAATTCACCGAAAATTGCGCAGAAAGGCCTTGACGGATTATTCGATCGCCGTAATTTGTTCTTAAAATTGACGAATTGGTGACAATGGATATATCAACCTCTATCCCCCACACCCGGCAGGCCACATCGCGTGCGGTATTGCGCACCATCTTCGAAACCGCTCCCGTATCCCGTGCCGAACTGGCCCGGCTGACCGGGCTCTCGAAACAGAGCATGTCCGAGATCGTTCGTGATCTGGAGACAGAAGGCTGGCTCCGTGTCACTGGCCGCACCCAAGGCTCAGTCGGGCGGAGTGCGGTGACTTATGAGCTGGAACCGCGCAAGGCCTTCGTCTTCGGCGCCGATGTCGGCGGCACAAAGATCCATGCGGCGTTGGCCGGCCTTACGGGCGATATCATCGAAGAGGCCATCGAGGGCACGGATGCGCGCGGCGGCGAACATGTCATCGAGCAAATCGCCCGCATGCATCAAGCGCTGCTGCAGAAATCCGGCATTGCCGCGAAATCCGTGGCAATGGGCGCGATCGGCATTCCCGGCGCCATCCACCCGAAAACCAGGCGATTGGCGATGGTGCCGAACATTCCCGGCCTAACGGAACTGACCCTAGAGGATAGTCTGCGCAACAGGCTGGGTCTCGACATCCTCATCGACAACGACGTCAACCTGGCCGCCCTTGGCGAGCAATGGCGCGGTGACGGCCGCAGCATCGACAATTTCGTCTTCGTGGCGCTCGGCACCGGCATTGGCATGGGGATCATCAACGAAGGCCGCCTCATCCGCGGCGCGCGTGGAGCAGCTGGCGAGATATCCACATTGCCGATCGGCGCCGATCCCTTCGATTCCCGCAGTTTTGCCGCCGGCGCGCTGGAATCGTCGATCGGCAGCGTCGCCATCCGTGGCCGTTATGAAGCGCTCGGCGGCACGCCTGGCCTGAGCGTGCGTGACATGTTCGAGCGCGAGGACGACCCGGTCGCCGCGATCGTGATCGACGAAGTGGCGCGTCTCGTCGCCACATCGCTTGTTGCCATCGCCGCCGTGGTCGATCCGGAAAGGGTGATTTTCGGCGGCAGCGTCGGCGCTAGGCCCGAATTGGTCGAGCGGATCATCTTCTATCTGTCACGCTGCGTGCCGGTGCCGCTCTCCTGCACCATCAGCCCGCTTGGCAGCAAGGCCGGCCTGATCGGCGCCATTGCCGCAGCACTCGACCGATTTCGCGCAACACTGTTCGAAATTCCAGGACGCGGAGAGCACGGTAAGGGTTCCATCACGGAAAAAACACCCTAAAACGATGGAGAGGACGCGATCGATCGCGAACGCGAATAGGACAGATAGAGGACGTTGAGAGACATGCAGCAGCGGGATTTTTTCAAGCCAGGCCGTTCGGTCGCCGTTTCCGACAGGGGCATGGCCGCAACCTCGCATCCGCTGGCAACCCTTGCCGCCGTCGACATCCTGCGGGCGGGCGGTAGTGCGGTGGATGCGGCAGTCGCCGCGGTTGCGCTGCAATCCGTTATCGACCCGCACATGACCGGCATCGGCGGCGACTGCTTTGCCCTCTATAGCGCAGCCGGCGGCACGCCGGTGGCGCTCAACGGGTCCGGGCGCGCGCCACAAAAGGCGAAACTCGACTATTTCCTCGAAAAAGGCTTCACCGCCATTCCCGACGACAGCCCGCATGCGGTCACCATTCCCGGCGCCATCGACGCCTGGTGCCGGCTGATCGGCGCCTACGGCCGCTTCGACATGGGCCGCGTGCTCGCACCGGCGATCGCGGCAGCCGAAGAAGGCTATTGCATCACGCCGCGCGTCGAACTCGACTGGCACCGCTACAGCAGCCGCGTCGCAAAACATGCGGCTTCAGCAGCTTATTTCCTGCCGCATGGCCGGGCGCCACGAACCGGTGAACGCATGATCAACCCGGCGCTCGCCGCCACTTTGAAAGCCGTTGCTAAGGATGGTCGCGACGCCTTCTATCGTGGCG
Organism: Rhizobium sp. AP16; assembly: GCF_000281735.1. Taxonomy (NCBI): domain Bacteria; kingdom Pseudomonadati; phylum Pseudomonadota; class Alphaproteobacteria; order Hyphomicrobiales; family Rhizobiaceae; genus Rhizobium; species Rhizobium sp. AP16. The sequence continues at coordinate 37,111 of NZ_AJVM01000039.1, forward strand.
CGGTGGCCGAGGAGATCACCCAGGTTCTGCAATCGCTCGGCGGCCTGCATGAGGAAAGCGATTTCGCCGACTACAAGGCGTTCGAGACCACGCCGATCTCCGGCAAGTTCCGCGGCCGCGACCTCTTCGAATGCCCTCCAAATGGCCAGGGCTTGGCGGCCCTCTTGATCACCCGCATCCTCGATGGCTTCGATCTGCGCGATCCCAAGCTCTCGGAAGCCGACCGTATCCACCTGCACGCCGAAGCCACCAAAGCCGGCTACGCCATGCGCGACCAACTGATCAGCGATCCGGACTACCTAACCTTCGACATCGGCGAGTTGTTGTCCGACCGCTCGATTGCCGCCATGCGCGCGAAAATCAGTCTCGAACGCGCAGCCGACGCCGCTATCTGGGATGGACCGACACACAGGGATACGGTCTATGTTTCCGTCGTCGATCGCGACGGCAATGCGATCTCACTGATCAACTCGGTGTTCATGCCCTTCGGCAGCGGTATCTACGCACCACGCTCCGGTGTGCTGCTGCAGAACCGTGGTGCTGGCTTCGTCGTCAAGCCGGGACATCCGAACGCCATCGGCCCCGGCAAGCTGCCCTTCCACACCATCATCCCGGCGATGCTGATGGAGAACGGCAAGGTACGCATGAGCTTCGGGGTCATGGGCGGGCAATATCAGGCGGCCGGCCATGCCCATATGCTGACGCAGATCCTCGACCGCGATCTCGATCCGCAGCAGGCAAGCGATCAGCCACGCAGCTTCTGCTTCGGCGGCAAGCTGTCGCTGGAACCGACGATCTCGCAAGAGACCAAACGGGATCTTGAGCGGCGCGGTCACATCACCGAATGGGCGGACGAGCCGATCGGCGGCGCGCAGGCGATCATGATCGATCACGAGCGCGGCGTCCTGCTCGGCGCTTCCGATCACCGCAAGGACGGGGTCGCGCTGGGATATTGAGCTTGGCGGGGGGGATATCACAGTATTTTTCGCGCTAAGCTTGCGTTTAATCGAAGACGCGCAATGCACGGATCGTTTTGAATGGGTTTCAATGGCAGAGTCGTCTCCCCCGCCATTGCGGTGACGAAGGAGACCACCCTAAGCCTCCCCGCATAAGGCCCAGATTACCTTTGTCCGATACCGGACAAAAGTCTACCTTCTCGGCTACATTTAAGTCGAATTGCGCACATCAATTTGCCAACATAGCCACTGGCAAGATTTTTTACTTCCGAATATTCGGAAAAACGACAGAACGCTCGATCTAAGTTGCGTGATTTCCTGGCATAGGTCGATTTATAACATCGATATCAAGGGGCGTTTTGGCCAAGCAGGCCCAAGCCCGGCATCGCGTCGTCCGAGAATTTCACATTAGCCGCAGCTTCGGTCCGCCGACACATTTTTTGTTCGGTATCGTGCAGAGACTCCGCGCTAGCTTGCGCATTTTTTTCGATAAACATAAATCGAACACTATCAGAGACTAGGATTGTTTGATCGTCCGTAGACTTTATGGCGCGGCCGACTGGGAGACCCGATTGCTCTTGCCCTTACGAGGAGAGAGCATGTCCCCGCCAAAAAAATCAGAGATTCGTAATACGCTTTTAAGGTCCTTGTCCGATCAGGACTTCGATCATATTGCGTCTCATCTTGAGGGCATTGATCTTCCCAAACGGTTCATGATCACAACGCCTGATAGGATCAGCGACTACATCTATTTTCTCGAATCGGGGATCGGATCGGTCGTGGTACGCGCTCCCGAAGGCAAGAGCGCCGAGATAGGCGTCTTCGGTCGCGAGGGGTTTTCCCCGACGGCGGTCCTTCAAGGGTCTGAGTCGGCACCCTTCTCGATATTTATGCAGGTCGCCGGCGCAGGATACCGCATCCAAAACGCGCGCATTCTGGCAGCAGCGAGCGATAGGCTCGAGCTGCGCAATCTGCTTTTAAGGTACGTCCAGGCCGCATCGATTCAAACGGCCTATACCGCATTCTCGAACGCCGCAGACCAGATCGAGCAACGCTTGGCGCGTTGGCTTTTGATGTGTCACGATCGCACCGACGGAGACAAGATCGACCTTACCCATGACTTTCTGGCCGTCATGCTTGCGGTCCGTCGCCAAAGCGTCACGACAACGCTGCACGTTCTTGAGGGAAAGCATCTTATCGTCTCTCAACGAGGCTTCGTTGCGATTAGAGATCGCGTCGGGCTGGAGGCCCTTGCAGGGAGCTCCTATGGAGTGCCGGAACGCGAATATCGAAGGCTGATCAGTCAGACCGGTTGAATTGGGCCGGAAAGTAAAGTGATGTCGGCCCTGCGTCTGTTGCGCCTCATCTCGGAAATTCGGGCTCTCAGACCGTGTGCCGTTGGATCATTTACTGTCGGCACTCCTGAACCAGGATCTGCCGACACATTGATGACGGATCGACTCAATTGTATCCTAAGCCTGCAACAATCAGTGAGATATCCCACTGAAAGAAATCGAGATCAAGGGTAACGAGGCTGCTCTTGCGACTTTGATCGAACGTGCCATCGACGACAACGGCACCATCTTCCGGTGTCACGGCGAACGTGTCGCCGTGATCCTGCCTTGTGACAAATCTCAAGAAATGAAAACGCTGCCGTCCTTCGGATGGCTCCTCGCCAATGCGCCACTCGAGGATGACGACCTTTCGGTGAGAAAGCCGGCTCGTCCCCAGCTACCCGCGTTTTATTCTCTCAGACAATCCCGCCGCTACCGCCAACGGAAGCCGGACGCTCGCTCGCAACCTTTTTCCGATAGCCGCTCGCCCGATAGGCCGCGACCGGATCGATGGCGCCGCCGGTGCGGCGACGGGCTTCTGCGAGGATCGGCTCGACATCGGCGCGATAGGCTCGCTTCAGCGTTTCCGATGCCATCAGCGCGTCATTGGTATCCTGATAGCCCGCCAATGCTTTGCGGTCGACGATCAGCGCCTGCGCATAGGCGCGGCGGATTTCGTTGGCGCTGGAGATCAGACTTTCGATCGGGTCGGTGACATTGTGCGACTGGTCGATCATATGCGCCGGATTGAAGTCGTTGACGCCGCGCTGCTCCGCATCGATCAGTTCATTGAAGACAAGGAACAGGCGGTAGGGCTCGATCGCGCCGGCGTCGAGATCGTCGTCGCCATATTTGGAATCGTTGAAGTGGAAGCCGCCGAGCTTGCCGAACTGGATAAGGCGGGCGACGATCATTTCGATATTGGTGTTTGGCGCGTGGTGGCCGAGATCGACGAGGCACTGGGCTTTGGGCCCAAGCGTCTGCGCGATCAGGTAGTTGGTGCCCCAGTCCTGCACGACACTGGAATAGAAGGCCGGCTCGTACATCTTGTGTTCGGAAAACAGCCGCCAGTCGTCCGGCAGCGCCTTGTAGATGTCCGCCATGGCCGCGAGATAGCGCTCGAACGCCCGGGTGAAATTGCTCTGGCCGGGGAAATTCGAGCCGTCGCCGACCCAGACGGTCAGCGCCTTGGATCCAATGGCCTTGCCGATCTCGATGCATTCGAGATTGTGCTCGACGGCCTGCGCGCGGGTTGCCGCGTCGACATGGCTGAGCGAGCCGTATTTGTAGGAATGCGCTTGGCCGGGGGCATCGGAGAAGGTGTTGGAGTTCATGGCGTCGAAGCCGAGGCCGAGCGCATCGCCCTTTGCCCTCAGTTCCCTGGCATCCGCCTTGTCCCATGGGATATGGAGCGACACATTTGGGGTTGCCCGCGTCAACTGGTTGATGACGGCGCAATCGTCAAGCTTGTCGAAGATACCGCGCGGCTCACCGGTGCTCGGAAAGCGGGCAAAGCGCGTGCCGCCCGTCCCGACGCCCCAGGAAGGAATGGCGACGAAAAATTCGGAGACCTTCTTCGTGATATTCTCGATATCCACGCCACGGCGGGCAAGTGTCGCGCCCAATGCCTCATAATCGGATGTCAGCGCGGCGGCGCGCTTGTCATTTTCAGCAGCGACCAGATCCGGCGCAATTCTAAACTCAGCCATTCTTTCCTCCCAAAAAGCGAAGGCTCACGTCGGCATTGTCCCGGCCGGCGCAAGCCGAATGATATCAGCGCGTGAAGCTCTGCGCGTTGCCGGCGTCGACGTTGATGATATTGCCGGTCGACTTGGCGGAAAGGTCCGAAGCCAGGAAATAGATTGCCTCAGCAATATCCTCCGGGAAGACATTGAGCTTCAGCATCGAGCGCTTGCGGTAATGTTCCTCCAGATCGTCCACCTCGATCTTCGAGGAGGCGGCGCGCTGTTCGCGCCATTCGCCATTCCAGATCTTCGAGCCGCGCAGAACCGCATCGGGATTGACCGTGTTGACGCGAATACCCGCATCCGCGCCTTCCAGCGCCAGGCAGCGAGCCAGATGGATCTCCGCGGCCTTGGCCGTGCAATAGGCGGCGGCATTCGGCGACGAAGCCAAACCATTCTTCGAGGCGACGAAGACAATATTACCGCCGATATTCTGGCGGCGGAACAGACGGAAGGCTTCGCGCGAAACGAGGAAGTAGCCGGTGGCGAGAATGTCGATATTGCGATTCCACATCGAAAGCTCCGTGCTTTCGATCGGCGCGGAGGAGGCAATGCCGGCATTGGACACGAGGATATCGATGCCGCCGAACTCGACGCAGGCTTCCGCGAAGGAGGAGATGACCCCCTCTTCCTTGGTCACATCTAGCTTAACGCTGCGCACCGCGTCGGCGCCGTATTTCTTGGCGAAATCGGCTTGCGTGTTCTCAAGCGCCGCCTGATCGATATCCGCCAGCACGACGCAGGCGCCCTCGTCCACCAGACGCGCCGCCGTGGCGCGGCCGATGCCGCCGGCACCGCCGGTGACGAAGGCGACGCGGCCGGCAAGGCTCTTCGGCTTCGGCATGCGCTGCAGCTTTGCCTCTTCCAGCAACCAATATTCGATATCGAAAGCTTCCTGCTCCGGCAGACCCTGATATTCGGACACGGTGGAAGCGCCGCGCATGACGTTGATGGCATTGACGTAGAATTCGCCGGCAATACGCGCCGTCGCCTTGTCGCGGGCAAAAGACAGCAGGCCGACGCCCGGCACCAGGAAGATCACCGGATTGGGATCGCGCATGGCGGGCGAATTGTCGTGCTTGCAGTCATTGTAATAGCGAGCGTAGTCGGCGCGATAGTCTTCCAGCGCCTTGTCGAGACCGGCGATGATGGCATCGACATCCGGCTTGGCCGGATCGAAATCGACGATCAGCGGGCGGATCTTAGTGCGCAGGAAGTGGTCCGGGCAACTGGTGCCGAGTGCGCCGAGCGGGCGCAAATCCTTGGAATTGACGAATTCGAGCACGGCGTCCTGATCGTCGAAGTCACCGAGCTTGCGCTCCGCCTTACCGATGCGGCCACGGATTTCCGGCATCAGCCGGGCGGCGATCGCGCGGCGCGCGGCTTGCGGCAGGCTCTGGACCGCTGCACCACCGAAAATGGTCTTGCCCTCGGTCTTTGCCGCAAACCATTGAATGGCCTTGTTGATAATCGCGAGCGTCAGCTCATAGCAATCCTTGGCATCGTTGGCCCAGGTGAAAAGACCATGACTTTCGAGCACGACGCCCTTGGCGTTCGGGTGCGCCTTGACGAAGGCTTCGAGATCAAGGCCGAGCTGGAAACCGGGGCGGCGCCAGGGCAGCCAGCCAATGTCGTCGCCGAATATTTCGCGGGTAAGTTCGCGAGAGTTCTTGGAGGCGGCGATCGCGATGATCGCGTCAGGATGCATGTGGTCGACATGGGTGAAGGGCACGAAACCATGCAGCGGCGTATCGATGGAGGCGGCGCGGGCATTGAGATTGTAGGTGCAATGCGGCAGGAAGCCGACCATGCGATCCTCGTCGGCAACACCCTTGTAGATGCCCTTGAGGCTGTCGAGCTTGTCCTGATAGAGCGTGGCGAAACCATCGAGCTTGATGGTGCCGACGTCGCCGCCGGAACCCTTGACCCAGAGGATCTTGACCTTCTCGCCGGTCAGCGGATCGGTTTCCATGACCTTGGCCGACGTGTTGCCGCCACCGTAATTGGTGATACGCTTGTCGGCGCCAAGCAGATTGGAGCGGTAGAGCAACTTGCCCGGCTCGTCGAGCTTGGCCGCGTAGGCGTCATCCCAACGATTGTCCAGAAGTCGAACCTCAGCCGTCATGTCATCCTCCCATGGAATCATCATTTGCGAGCGCACCAAAACCACGGCGCCGCCCCGTTACGATCAGGATATCGCTCACAGAGAGTCGTTTTGTCAATCGAAAACGATCATATTTGATAATGTTGCGATGCAATATGAAAGTTTATGATCGTTTATGATTGACACTCTGCCATATTTACGGAATAACCGCCAACAAGGAGGAACCGATGCACGAACGCGAACGCCATCGCATCATTTTGAGCGCCGTACAGGAAAAACCTGTGGTGACGATTCAGGATATTTCTGAATTAACCGAGGCCTCTGAAGCGACGATCCGCCGTGATATCGCGGCCCTGCATGTGCAGGGAAAGATCCGGCGCGTGCGCGGCGGCGCCGAATCCATCCATCCTCCGCAGCTCGGCAATCTGGCCGGCCGCCCCTTCCGCGTTTCGGAAGGCGTCAATATCGATAAGAAACGCGCAATAGCGCGCAAAGCTGCCGAATTGTGCAATCCGGGCGACGCCATCATCATCAATGGCGGCACGACGACATTCCAGCTCGTGCACTATATTTCGGCCTTCCGGCTGCAGGTGATGACCAATTCCTTCGCGATCGCCGAACATCTGGTCAAGCATTCGAAAAATACGGTGACGGTTCCGGGCGGCGCGATCTATCGCGAGCAGAGCCTGATCCTGTCACCCTTCGACAACGACACAACGCGGAATTTCTACGCACGGCGCATGTTCATCGGTGCGCAGGGCGTCGGCCCGCTCGGCATCATGGAGGCGGACGCGCTGCTGATCCAGAGCGAGCAGAAGCTGATGCGCCAGGCCGACGAGATGATCGTCATGGTCGATTCCAGCAAATTCAAGCAGCGCTCCAGCCTGATCCTGTGCCCGCTCGAACAGGTGACGACCATCATCACCGACGACGGCATTTCGGCGGAGACCGTAAGGATGATTGAGGATGCGGGCGTATCCCTGATCATAACAAGCGTTTCGGCACAGGCCGAAGAGGAGGATTCCCCATCAGTCGCGTGAGGTGCGCGTCTATGGCGGAGTGAGCATAGACTATCAACTTGGGAGGAAGAGACATGAATATTGCAAAGAAACTGGCGGTTGGCGTCGCGCTTGCCGCAGCACTGATGGCTGGGACGGCAAGTGCGAAGGACATCAAGATCGGCCTCGTGGTGAAGTCGCTCGGCAACGGCTTCTTCGAAGCGGCCAATAAGGGCGCACAGGAAGCCGCCAAGGAACTCGGCGGCGTCCAGGTGATCTACACCGGCCCGACCTCGACGACGGCCGAAGGCCAGATCGAAGTCATCAACTCGCTGATCGCACAGGGCGTTGACGCCATCGCCATCTCCGCCAACGATCCGGACGCTGTGGTCCCTGCCCTCAAGAAGGCAACGCAGCGCGGCATCAAGGTTATCTCCTGGGACTCCGGCGTGGCTCCGGCCGGCCGCATCCTGCAGCTGAACCCGTCCTCGAATGCGCTGATCGGCAAGATGTGCCTGACGCTCGCCAAGGATCATCTTGACGGCGGCAAGGGCGATTTCGCCATCCTGTCGGCCACCACCACCTCGACCAACCAGAACATCTGGATCGGCGAGATGAAGAAGCAGCTGAAGGACTTCCCCGGCCTCAACCTCGTCACCACCGTCTATGGCGACGACCTCTCGGACAAGAGCTACCGCGAAGCCCAGGGCCTCCTGACCTCGCATCCGGAAGTCAAGGTCATCGTCGCTCCGACGACCGTCGGCGTGCTCGCCGCTTCGCAGGCCGTCAAGGATGCCGGCAAGATCGGCAAGGTCTACGTGACCGGTCTCGGCCTGCCGTCCGAAATGGCCGGCGCCATCAAGTCGGGCGCCACGAAGGAATTCGCAATCTGGAACCCGATCGACCTCGGCTATTCGGCAACGCAGATCGCTTATCGCCTCGTCAAGGGTGAGACCACCGGCAAGCCGGGCAGCGAGATCAATGCCGGCCGCATGGGCAAGATCAAGGTCGGCGAGAACAGCGAAGCCGCCATGGCCGATCCCTTCGTCTACAACGCTTCGAATATCGATCAGTTCTCCAAGGTTTTCTGATCGAAGCCTTGTTCGTAGCCCTCCGGCGGCCTCGGCCGCCGGACCTGGTTTCACCCTATCCGGTACATTGCTGATGACCACAGTCCTTCAACGACCCGCCACAGGTACGCCAATGGTGGACAGTACAGCCATTCTGGAAATGCGCGGCATTTCGCAGATCTTTCCCGGCGTGAAGGCGCTCGACGGCGTCAGCATCTCGCTTTATCCCGGCAAGGTCACCGCGCTCATCGGCGAAAACGGCGCCGGCAAGTCGACACTCGTCAAGATCCTCACCGGCATCTACCGCCCGAACGAAGGTGAAGTCCTTGTCGATGGCAAGCCGACCACCTTTCACAACGCCCAGGCCGCCATCGACGCCGGCGTTACCGCCATTCACCAGGAAACCGTGCTCTTCGATGAGCTGACGGTTGCTGAAAACATCTTTCTCGGCCACGCGCCGCGCACGAAATTCCGCACCATCGACTGGAAGACGATGAACAGCCGCGCAAGGCAGCTGCTGGAATCGCTGGAAAGCACCATCGATCCCTCGATCCGCCTGAAGGACCTCTCCATCGCGCAGCGCCATCTCGTGGCGATCGCCCGCGCGCTGTCGATCGAGGCCCGCATCGTCATCATGGACGAGCCGACCGCGGCTCTCTCCCGCAAGGAGATCGACGATCTCTTCCGCATCGTCGGCAACCTGAAGGCCCAGGGCAAGGCCATCCTCTTCATCAGCCACAAGTTCGATGAGGTTTATGAGATAGCAGACAACTTCGTCGTCTTCCGAGACGGCCGCGCTGTCGGCCATGGCCGGCTGAAGGAAACGCCGCAGGACGAGATCGTCCGCATGATGGTCGGCCGTGACGTCAAGGATGCCTTCCCGAAGGTGCCCGTCACGATCGGCGACACCGTGCTCGAAGTCGCGAATTATTGCCACCGTACCGAATTCCGCGACATTTCCTTCAAGCTGCGTCGCGGCGAGATTCTGGGCGTCTACGGCCTGATCGGCGCCGGCCGCTCCGAGCTCTGTCAATCGCTGTTTGGCATCACCCGGCCGCTTTCCGGCAAGCTGACACTGAACGGCGAGGACATCCGTATTCATTCGCCGCAGGACGCTATCCGTGCCGGCATTGTCTATGTGCCGGAGGAACGCGGCCGCCACGGCCTGGCGTTGCCCATGCCGATCTATCAGAACATGTCGCTGCCCTCGCTCGGGCGCACCTCGCGCAAGGGCTTCCTGAAAGCGGCCGACGAATTTGCGCTCGCCCGTAAATATGCCGAGCGACTGGATCTGCGCGCCGCAGCCCTGTCAGTGCCGGTCGGCACGTTGTCGGGCGGCAACCAGCAGAAAGTCGTCATCGGCAAATGGCTGGCGACACAGCCGAAGATCATCATCCTCGACGAGCCGACCAAGGGCATCGACATCGGCTCCAAGGCCGCCGTTCACGGCTTCATCAGCGAACTGGCGGCTGAGGGCCTCAGCATCATCATGATCTCCTCCGAACTCCCCGAGATTCTCGGCATGTCGGATCGAGTTCTCGTGATGAAAGAGGGGCTATCGGCCGGACTGTTCGACCGCGACGGGCTGACACCTGAAACACTGGTGCGCGCCGCCACGGGCAATGCATAGGGAGGGTTGGATGCCACGCATCCTCAAAAGACGCGAAACGCTGCTCTTCGCCATCATCATCGTGATGATCGCCGGCTTTGCGACGCGCGCGGCCGGCTTTGCCGAGCCCAGTAATCTCGCCAATATCTTCAACGACACATCGATCCTGATCATCCTGGCGCTCGCGCAGATGACCGTCATTCTGACGAAATCGATCGATCTTTCCGTCGCCGCCAATCTCGCCTTCACCGGTATGGCCGTCGCCATGCTGAATGCCGCCTATCCCGACCTGCCGCTGATCGTTCTGGTGATCACCGCCATCGTCATGGGCGCAGCGCTCGGCGCCATCAACGGCTATCTCGTCTGGGCGCTGGAAATCCCGCCGATCGTCGTGACCCTCGGCACGCTCACCATCTATCGCGGCATGGCCTTCGTGCTGTCCGGCGGCGCCTGGGTCAATGCCCATCAGTTTACGCCGGAATTCCTCAGCGTACCGCGCACGCCGCTGCTCGGCCTGCCGGTGCTCGCCTGGATCGGCATTGCCATCGTGCTGATGATGTATTTCGTGCTGCGTTATACGCGGTTCGGTCGCTCGGCTTATGCCAGCGGCGGCAATCCGGTCGCGGCCGTCTATGCCGGCATCGATGTCGGCTGGACGCGCTTCCTCGCCTTCGTACTGTCGGGTGCGCTGGCTGGCCTCTGCGGCTATCTCTGGGTATCGCGCTATGCCGTCGCCTACGTCGACATTGCCAACGGCTTCGAGCTGGACAGCGTAGCCGCCTGCGTCATCGGCGGCATCTCGATTGCCGGCGGTGTCGGCTCGGTCGCCGGCACCGTGCTCGGTGCACTCTTCCTCGGCGTCATCAAGAACGCCCTGCCCGTCATCGGCATTTCGCCATTCACGCAGATGGCGATTTCCGGCACCGTCATCATCCTCGCCGTCGTCTTCAATGCCCGGCGCGAACGCAATCGCGGCCGCATCATCCTTCGGGATCAGGCGGCGAAGGAAGCCTCGATCAAGGAGGTCGCCGCATGAGTATCGTTTCTGACGCAACCACGGAAAAACGCAGCATTCCCGACCGTCTCGGCACGCCGTTCAAACGGATCCTGGCAAGCTGGGAAGTGCTGCTGTTCGGCGTCGCCATCGCGATTTTCATCTTCAATTCGCTGGCGTCGCCCTACTTCCTCGACCCGTATAACCTCTCGGATGCGACCTTCAACTTCACTGAGAAGGCAATGATCGCCTTTGCCATGGCGCTGCTGGTCATCGCCGGCGAAATCGACCTGTCGGTTGCCGCCATCATCGCGCTTGCCTCGACCGCCATGGGGGCAGCGGCACAGGCCGGCGTCGACACGGTTGGCCTCGTTGCCATCGGGCTCGGCGTCGGGTTGCTCTGCGGGCTCTTCAACGGCTTCCTTGTGTCCGGGCTGAAACTGCCCTCGATCGTCGTCACAATCGGCACGATGAGCCTGTTTCGCGGCATCTCCTATATCGTGCTGGGCGACCAGGCCTACGGCAACTACCCCGACAGCTTCGCCTATTTCGGCCAGGGCTATGTCGTCTGGGTCTTCTCGTTCGAATTCGTCCTCTTCATCGTGCTGGCGATCGTCTTCGCGATCTTGCTGCATGCCACCAATTTCGGCCGGCAGGTCTATACGATTGGCAACAATGATTTTGCCGCGCGCTTTTCCGGCATTCCGGTCGAGCGGGTCAAATTCATCCTGTTCCTGCTGACTGGCCTGATGAGCGGTATCGCCGCCGTATGCCTCACCTCCCGCCTCGGTTCGACACGCCCGTCGATCGCGCTCGGCTGGGAGCTGGAAGTCGTGACCATGGTCGTGCTCGGCGGCGTTTCGATCCTCGGCGGCTCCGGCACGATCGGCGGCGTCGTCATCGCTGCCTTCGTCATGGGGCTGGTGACCTTCGGCCTCGGTCTTCTCAACGTGCCCGGCATCGTCATGTCGATCTTCATCGGCCTGCTCCTGATCATCACCATCGCCCTACCGATCGTCGCAAAACGCATCAAGACCATGAGCTCCAAATGACCGCATCTCTCGAACGCCACGCCTTCAAGATGAAGCTCAATCCCGGCATGGAGCTCGAATACAGAAAGCGCCATGACGAGATCTGGCCGGAACTGGTCGAGCTGCTGCACCAGGCCGGCGCCAGCGACTATTCCATCCATCTCGACCGCGAGACGAACACGCTGTTCGGCGTCCTGACGCGGCCTAGAGATCACACGATGGCGAGCCTTCCCGATCATCCCGTCATGAAAAAGTGGTGGGCGCACATGGCCGATATCATGGCGACCAATTCAGACAATTCGCCGGTTCAGAGCGATCTCGTCACGGTCTTTCATCTGCCATGACCGATCATCGCCAAAGCTATCGCCGCATTGCCGTTCTCGACATCGGAAAAACCAATGCCAAGGTGGTGGTGCTCGACGCGTACAGCGGCGCCGAGATCGCCGCCGTAAAAACGACCAACACGGTGCTGAAGACCGGTCCCTATCCGCACTACGACATCGAGCGGCTGTGGGATTTCGTCATCGGGGCACTGAAGGGCTTTGCTCAGGCTCCCGGCTTCGATGCAATATCGATCACCACCCATGGTGCCTCGGCCGTACTTCTTGCGGCTGACGGCGGTCTTACCTTGCCGGTGCTCGACTATGAGCACGTCTATCCGGACGCTGTGCAGCAGGCTTACGAGCGCCTGCGGCCGCCCTTCAGCGAGACCTTTTCGCCGAAGCTTTCGGGCGGGCTCAATGTCGGCGCGCAGATCCATTATCAGAAGAGCCAGTTCCCGGACGATTTTGCCCGCGTCCGCGCCATCCTCACCTATCCGCAATATTGGGCCTTCCGGCTAACCGGCGTTGCCGCCAACGAAGTCACCTCGCTGGGTTGCCATACCGACTTTTGGAATCCGACGACCGGAGCCTATTCCTCGCTGGTAGATACGCTCGGCATTCGTCCATTAATGGCATCGATCCGCTCCGCCTTCGACGCTCTCGGGCCAATCCTGCCCAGGATCGCCACGGAGATCGGCGTCGATGCGCCGGTTCCGGTCTATTGCGGCATCCACGATTCCAACGCCTCGCTGCTGCCGCATCTGGTGGAGAATGAGATACCCTTCGCCGTCGTGTCGACCGGCACCTGGGTGATCAGCTTCGCCGTCGGCGGCGATCTCGAGCATCTCGATCCGACCCGCGATGCCCTCGCCAATGTCGATGCCTATGGCCGCGCCGTCCCCTCCTCACGCTTCATGGGCGGGCGGGAGTTTGAGATTCTCGCCGGCGAGATCGGGCAGGCGGATCCCAATGCTATCGAAGCTTCGCTCGAAACCGTGATCGGCAAGAGCATCATGCTGCTGCCGAACGTGGTCGAGGGATCCGGCCCCTTCCCCGGCAAAAAGATGCGCTGGATCGGCGATGTACCGGCAAGCCCGGCGGAACGGCTCCCGGCCGCCAGCCT
>NZ_AJVM01000040.1:0-22774 GCF_000281735.1 Rhizobium sp. AP16
GAGATCAGTTAGCCGATACCGGCCAGCGAACCGACGAACTCGCCGACGATCGCACCGATGATGGCAAACGAGAAGGAGACGTGCAGGCTTGCGAAGATCCAGCTCATCGCCGACGGCAGGATGACGTTGCGGGTAACCTGCCAGTTCGACGCACCGAGGATGCGGGCATTGGCGATCATGTTACGGTCGGCCTCACGCACGCCCTGGAAGGCGTTGGCGAACACGACGAAAAACACCATGATAAAGGCCAGAGCGACCTTGGAGGGCAGACCGAGACCCATGATCATCACGAAGATCGGCGCCAGCACGACGCGCGGGATCGAGTTGATCGCCTTGATGTAGATCGACAGGATATCGGAGGCCAGCTTGTTTCGGCCAAGAGCGACACCGACCAGAACGCCGGTGACCGAACCGATGACGAAACCGATCAGCGCTTCTTCCATGGTGACGCCGAGATGATACCAGAGCGAACCGTTTTCTGTGCCTTCCGTGACCCATTCGTAGAGCCTGTAGCCGATGGCGGTCGGGCTGGAATAGAAGAAAGGGTCGATCCAGTGCAGGTCCGAGGCAAGCTGCCAGACGCCGAGGATCGCTACCAGTATCGCCACCTGCCAGAAGAGAACGACATATTTGCGCTTGGTGATGGCCTTCAGTGCCGCAGCTTCGATTTCCACGTCCGAGGTGCCGGCGCGGAAGATCGGCGCATTGCCTGTCTCAAGGGCTGTATTTGCCATGATCAATCCTCCCCTTATGCCGCTTGAGCCGCGCGGCGATAGCTGGTCTCGACCTCTTCGCGAAGGTCGTCCCAGATCGTCTTGCAATAATCGATGAAGGTCTGCTCGTAGCGGATCTCGGAGACGACACGCGGACGCGGCAGGTCGATCTTATAGACCGACTTCACTGTCGCAGGTCCTGCCGTCAGCACATAGACCTTGTCGGCCAGTGCCACGGCCTCTTCGAGGTCGTGCGTGACGAACACCACCGAAGCCTGACGCTCGGCCCAGAGCTTCAAAAGCTCCTCGTGCATCACCGTGCGGGTCTGCACGTCGAGCGCCGAGAATGGCTCGTCCATCAGCAGGATTTCCGGCTCGTTGATGAAGGTCTGCGCCAGCGAAACGCGCTTGCGCATGCCGCCCGAGAGCTGATGCGGATAGTGATGCAGGAATTTCGTCAGGCCGACGCGGGCGAGCCAGTCCTTGGCGGTCTTTTCAGCCTCCGCCTTCGACTTGCCGCGAAACAGCGGGCCGGACATGACGTTGTCGATGACGTTCTTCCAGGGGAAGAGCGCATCCGTCTGGAAGACGAAGCCGACGCGCGGATCGATGCCGTCGACCGGACCGCCCATGAGGCGAACCTCGCCGGCGCTCGGCTTGGCAAGGCCGGTGACGAGATTGAGCGTCGTCGACTTGCCGCAGCCGGTCGGCCCGACGACGGCGACGAATTCGCCGCGCTCGACGGTCATGTTGAAATCGCGCAGCGCCGTCAGCGATTTGCCGGTCGGCGAGACGAAACGGCGGCTGACATTGATGAGCTCGATCGCCGGTGCCCGGCGTCCATCCTGTTGCATGGTGCTGATCCTGACGCGTGCCTTCAGGCGTGCACGCAAAGCCCGTGAGATACCGCCTCCGGTTCGAACCGGAGGCGAAGCGATGAATGCTTACTTGACGTTCTTGACGAACTCGGTCGTGTAGGTCTTCGACAGGTCGATCGTCTTGCCCTTGACGTTCTTCGAGAACTGCGAGAGCACGGCGAGAACCGTCTTCGGACCGTCTTCCGGCATCACGCCATCCGGCGTGAACATTTCCTTGCCGGCGTCGAGAGCCTTGATGTAGCCGTCCTTGTCGCCGACGTAGAAATCCTTCGGCATCTTGTCAGCAATCTCGGCGGCGGAATGGGTGTTGATGAAGCGCAGCGTCTTGACGAAGGCGTTGGCGAGCTTCTGCACCTCTTCCTTATGGGCATCGACCCAGGCCGCGTCCATGTAGAGCGAGGCGGCCGGATAGGTGCCGCCGAGAGCTTCTTCCGTGCCCTTGAGCGTACGCAGATCGACGAGGATCTTGGCTTCGCCGGTCTTCAGCATGCGCGAGATCGTCGGCTCGGTGGTCATGCCGGCCTGGATGGCGTCCTGCTGCATGGCGGCGATGAAGGTCTGGCCGGCACCGACCGGAACCGTGGAAACGTCAGAGGCCGAAAGGCCTGCCTTGGACGCCATGTAGAGCGTCAGGAAGTTGGTAGACGAGCCGAGGCCGGTCACGCCGAGGCTCTTGCCCTTCAGGTCGGCGAAGGACTTGAGTTCCGGATGCTTGGTCGAGACCAGCTCGACTTCGCCAGGCGCCTGGCTGAACTGCACGATGGACTTGATGAACTTGCCCTTGGCCTGCAGGTCGACACAGTGATCGTAAAAACCGACGACGCCCTGAACCGCACCGGCCAGCAGCTGATTTTCGGCATCGACGCCGGCGGATTCGTTCAGAAGCTCGACCTCGAGGCCTTCATCCTTGAAGTAGCCGAGAGATTCGGCGAGCTTGGCCGGCAGATAGATCTGCTTTTCGTAGCCGCCCACCATGATGGAAATCTTGTCGGCGGCATGCGCCACTGTCGCACTGAGCGAGGCGGCGGTCATGACGAGGGAAAGGGCTACGGTATGAAAAAGCGTGCGCGATGAACGCATGGGTATCTCCTCCTGTTAGATGCCTGCGTCATAGTGTAATCGCACGGCATGCGCTTCCTCCACGAAGCTGGGCAAGCCTAGCGCGGGCAACCTTTCAGTCAGCTTTCAGTGAGAAATCCCGCAAGTCGATACTCCCGATTTTATTGGGCCGTCGCCCTGCCTGTTTTCCGAACGAAACCTCATCATACGTCATACCCTTGGCAAGACGCTCTTGGCGCCTATGTAAAATAGCCGTTGCCACGAAAAGGACGAACTATGAAAGCAATAGCCGCAGCGCTCATTCTGTCGACGGTCGCCGCCGTCGGCCCGGCTCAGGCTATTTCCCGCTATGATTCACTTCGCCAGAGCTGTGCATCCGTGCAGCAGATCATTTCGAGAGAGCGGGCGGTATTGCTGCGCTATCCCTCGAGAAGCGGCAATGTCATCCTTTACGACCGCTACGTGGTGGACGACGGCCAGTGCGGTACGGGCAACTATGCAGCGCGCACGAGCGTGCCGACCAAGGATAACCCGCTATGCCCCGTCTACAATTGCAGATCGTCTTCCGTCTTCAATCCACATTGATGCCACGCTTCTTTCCTACCGCTACTCAAACGGCCGATAACGGACAAATCTTCGCCACCAAGGACTTTTAGTTGAATTTCGCCACCATTTAATACACACTGAGCGGGCAGACTGGGGCATGTTCCTTGCCTTTCCCCGGGCATCTGCAAGGTGCGTCCGCTGGGTCCCCGTTCACATGAGGAGATTATACAGTGAGTGCAAAAGTACCAAATCCGATTGACGCCTATGTCGGTTCACGCGTGCGAATGCGCCGGCTTATGCTCGGCATGAGCCAGGAACGACTTGCCGATCAGATCGGCGTCACGTTTCAGCAGGTACAAAAATACGAGAAAGGCACCAATCGCATCGGCGCCAGCCGGCTGCAGGCGATTGCGAGCGTTCTGGCGGTGCCAGTCGCCTTCTTCTTCCAGCAAGACAATTCGCAACCGCTGGCGACGGACGGCCTCGGCGCCATCAGCGGTCTCGAGGATCTCTCCGACTTCCTGACCTCCAAGGAAGGCCTGAGCCTCAACAAAGCCTTCATGAAAATCAACGATCCGAGCGTCCGCCAATCCGTGCTGATGCTCATCAAGTCGCTGGCCAACACCGCCGAGCCGGCAATTGTGCGTGCGCCGCCGGCAGCAGAGGTTCAATTCGGCCTGCGGAACTAAGCGCTGCGCCTCACCTGCCCCAACGGTGAGGCACGGACAGCGATTGCGACATACGCAATCGAAACGACACTGGAGCAGCCCGTATCCGCTTGAACGCTGAGGGATAGCTCCAGTTTTCTATCCGGATCACCTTGTCTGCTTGCGGGTTTTTCAACCTGAAAGCAGGATACGCAGGTGATTGCGATAGAGTTGCACTCATCGTAATGTAGGATTCTCGATCGTGGGTGACCGCCCGCAATCGCCGACCGTGAAGATGATTGCAGGCAATACCGGCATGGCGCTTGCGATGCCGGAATTTTGCCGGACGCAGTTGGGGATGCATGAACTTCAGGCTACTGACATTCGGAGATCTGCGTCTAGTCGACGGAACAGGTTCAACCGTTTCTTTTCCGGAAAAAGGCCTGCTGTCGGCCTGCTTCCTGCTGACCGGCTCCTCGCCGCACAAATCCCGCACGGAACTTGCTGAATTCCTCTGGGGCGACATTCCCCTGGACAAGGCGCTTGCCAATCTGCGGCAGACGCTATCGCGCGTCAAAAGCCGTCAGGATGAGCTCGGGATCGAGCTGCTGCTGATCGAGCAGGCGACCGTGAGCGTGAATATCGGCGCGTTCACCAGCGATCTGTCGCAGCTTGATGCCGCCTCGCAGACCACTCCTCACGGGGCGCTGAGCGAATTGCTGCAATTGGGCCGCTGGGATTTTCTCGCCCGCACGGAAGTCATCGGCGGTCAGGCACGCATGTGGCTGCATACGCAACGCGACCGGGTCAGGACGCAGATCCTGACGACGCTTCGCGACGCCATCGCGGCCGTGAACGAGGATACCGAAACCACCATCGTCAAGGAAGCGGCGCTGCGGCTGTTCGAGGCCTATCCCGAGGATGAAGCGGTCTACCAGATCCTCGGGCAGACCTACGCCGGAGAACCCCAGCTTGAGAACGCCCGCAACGTTTTCGAGAACCGGCGGAAATATCGCTGGGGCGAACTGCCGGTCGATCCCGACCCACAGACGCTCGGTGTGGCGCGGCGACTGTTCGAACGCCAGCGCGGCCTTGCGCCACAAGCCCGGCAGGAGGCAAGACCTCGGGTGGAAGCTGCCCCGCCGGCACTCCGCGGACCGCCAAGGCTCACCTTACTGCCGCCGGTGAACCTTGCGAGGAACCACCAGGCGGCCATCTTTCTCTCCGCGGCACTGCTGGAAGACATTACCGTCAGCCTCTGCGTGCTAAAGACCGTCACGATGGTGGCGCATTACACGGCGGAAAAGATCGCGCTCGATCTGGACCGGAGCGCAACACTGGAAAGGCACGACATCAACTACGTGCTGGATACCAGGCTCAGCTTCGACGGCAACGCCTATTGGCTTTTCACGCAACTGATCTATGCCGGCAACGACGAAGTCATCTGGGCGGAACGCTTCAGCATGGAAGCGCGGGATCTGCCGCGCCAGCATCGCGAAATCACCCAACGCATCGTGTCGGCCGTGGCAAACTCTATCGAGCGCAACGAATTTACCCGCGACTATTTCGAGCGCAACCCGGAAGCTTACCATCACTATCTGCTCGGCCAGCGTCATCTGAAGCATCTCGGGCTGCCGGACATCCGGCGCGCCCGCAAAGAGTTTCAGACTGCCCTGAAGGAAAATCCTTATTTCTCGCCGGCGCTAAGCGGCATAGCGCGTACCTATCACCTCGAATGGCTGGTGACCGCGCAGGGCGACGCAAGATTGTTGAAGCGTGCCGAGGAAGAGGCTGGAAGGGCGATTGCCACCGGCCAGGACATCGTCGGCGGCTACCATCAATTCGGCGTCGCCAAGCTCTACCAGGGAGCCTTTGATGAAAGCATCGAGGCCTTCAAACTCGCCGAGGTCATCAGTCCTCATTATGCCGACGTTATCGCCGACTATGCCGATACGTTGCAGCACGCCTCGCAACCCCGCGAGGCCTTGGAAAAGGTCGAACGCGCCATCAAGCTCAATCCGCTAAGCCCGGATCTCTATTTGTGGACCGCTGCGGGGGCAAACTATTCCCTGGAATGCTACGAGGAAGCCAACGCCTATATTGCACGCATGGCAGACCCTTCCCAGGCTGCCCGACTTGCCGCAGCAAGTGCCGCCATGTCGGGCGACATGCGCAAAGCCAAGACTCTGGTGCGCAAAGTTAAAGAAACCTATCCAGATTTTGATATTGATACTTGGCTCTCTATTGTTCCTTTCCGAGAACAATGGCAAAAAGACTTATATCGAGAAGGGCTCAAGCGGGCCGGATTTTAAATTATGCACATTAAAGCTGCGCATGGATTTTCCGAAATTCGACCCGGGTTTCAGAGCACATGCGCGAATAGGGAAAGAGATTGAAGATGGCAAACTTTGTAGTTTTTGGCATTCCTGGTGATTCCCAACTTTATCTTGCCGATATCGGCGCAGGCACCATATCTCCGCTCAACATACCGGCGGGCAGCGATCTCGGCGCGGCCGATCAATTGCGCAACGCTGGCGCAACCATCGTCAAAGGCGTCAATCTGGCCATCACTGTCGGTAGCGCCTCCAGCGCGGGTTCCGGCAGAATGGATGACGCCGCCGCCAGCGGCAGGATGGACGACAGTGCACCAAGCGGCCGGATGGATTAAAGAGCCAACACCCACGTGACAATAAACGCGGCTCCGTTGGCTTCCCTCCTACCGGAACTCCTCAACAAGGATTCCGGTGAGGCGTTACCTATAGCTGCCGCTCTTTATTCGGACAGAAGCTGCTCTGCCGAGGAGACTTTTCGGCGGATCGAGCCTTACCTTGCAGCCCACGGTGTCACCCGCCTCGGCCGCCTGACGGGGCTCGACAAGATCGGCATTCCCGTATGGCAGGCGGTCAGCCCCAACGCCCGTTCGATCGTCATCAACAATGGCAAGGGCATTACCGATCTCGATGCCAAGGTCTCGGCGGCCATGGAAGCACTGGAACGAACCGTCGCCGGCGCACCTGCCCTTTCGACCGTCATGACCAGCCGCCGCCAACTTCTGGCCAAAGGGCACCACGCCGATCCGCTGCTCCCGCTCGTTGCCAAGGCGCAGGCCGATATCGATGATGACGAGGAGATTGCCTGGGCCGAGGGCTACGATCTCATTACCGGCAGGCCCGCCTGGATCCCCTTCAACGCCGCAACACTCGATCGCACCATCCGCAATCCACGCTTCTGGCAATCCTCCGACGGCCTCGCCTCCGGCAACAATCTCACCGAGGCCATCCTGCACGGTCTGCTCGAACGCATCGAGCGCGACGCCGAGGTGCTTTGGGAAATTTCCGAGCCGAAGCTGCGGATGGCTGCTTGTATCGACCCGGCATCGTTCGCCGATCCGGTGCTGAATGGGCTGATCGCCAAGATCACCTCCGCGGACCTCACTCTCCGGCTGTTCGATATCACCAGCGATATCGGCATACCCGTTGTCGTCGCCCTTCTCGGCCCGTCGGAAATCACCCAGGTAAGACGTATCCGCTACCTCGATGTCACGATCGGCAGCGGCGCCCATCCGTCGCCGGTACGGGCGGCGATCCGTGCCGTGACGGAAGCCGCGCAGTCGCGCCTGACCTTCATCAGCGGCGCCCGCGACGATATCCGGCCCGAAAATTTTACCCGCGAATTGCCGGAGAGCATCCGCCGTTGCTTCGACGCCGTCCCGAGGACGGCGGCACCATCGAATGCCGCCTTGCCGGAAGGAGCCGAGGGGCTGTTGCAACTGACGATCGATCGTTTGCGGCGGACAGGCATCAACTCCGCCATCGCCGTTTCGCTTGGCGACCCCTCGCTTCCCTTTGCCGTCGCCAAGCTCGTAGTGCCGCAGCTGGAAAATCCGGCCGGAGACCGCAAACGCCGCTTCGGCTACCGCGCCATCTCGAAGACGTTGCAACTGCTATGAAGATCCTGTTCGTCGGCCCGACACTACCCGATGCCGCGGAGATCATCGATCCCGGCATCGCGCTGCGCCCGCCGGCGCAAAAGGGCGATATCGTCGAAGCCGTCGAAGAGGGCGCCAACGCCATCGGTCTGATCGATGGGTTTTTCGAGAATGTCGCGCCTGTCTGGCACAAGGAAATCCTCTTTGCCCTGTCGAAAGGCGTCCGCGTCTACGGCGCTGCCAGCATGGGAGCGCTGCGCGCCGCCGAATGCGCCGCCTTCGGCATGGTCGGCATCGGCCGCATCTTCGAGGCCTATGCCTGCGGGGCGCTTGCAGATGATTCCGCCGTGGCGCAGATCCATGCACCCGCCGAACTCGGATACAGGCCACTGAGCGAACCGCTGGTCAATGTGCAGGCAACATTGCAAGTGCTTGTCGAGACCGGCGCAATCAGCGAGCCGGAGCGGGCAGCCCTCCAGGCTTGCGCCGAGACCATGTTCTTCAAGTCGCTCACCTATCGCTCGGTGACCACATCGGCCGCCCTGCCGGACCCGGCGCGACGGCCGGCAATTGCCGATCTCCTGCGCGCCAATGCGGTCAACCAGAAGCGCATCGACGCACTGCAATTGCTGAGTGCGCTTGCCGACTGCCCCGACGAGCGCCGGCAACCACCGCGCGACTGGACCTTTCAGGCCAATAGTTTGTGGCATTCCGCCTTTCACCACCTTGAAATTGCATTGTAAATTCCCCGCGCAATCTCGCCTCGTGTCACGCTGTATGTCACGCGCCAAGGCCCGGGACATACGCTAGTATTTCCTCATGTTTCTGGCGACGGGTATCGCGTCCGCTAGAAACAGGGGGCAAAAGGGGCGTAAAATGACAGCAATACTTCCTATCGAAATGGCAGCTCACGATTCCGACTCGCTGAAAGAGCTGGCGTCCATCGCACGGCTGATCACATATGCGCGTCAAAGTGCCAAGAGCCTGGAGGCCGAGTTTCCGGTCTGGTGCCTGGATCTCGCGCTCGGAGCCGTGTTGCAGGAAATGTACGCAAATGGCCTGCCAATGCCGCTTTTTGAAGAGGGCGCGGAGAAGGCGAACATGGCCGTTGCGCATTAAGCGTTATCGCTCGAATATTCTGTCTTCGGGGGCGGAGACAGAAGCAATGCCGGCATGGTCCTGAACCCTGCCGGCATTGCTGTTTTACCGGTCAGTTGCACCGACGCGGCTGAACGCCCGCCACAAAGATAGCAATGCATTGCCGCAGATGCCGCAGGCGGGTTTCGCGGTCCGGCCAATCGTTCGTCTTGCCGGGAAGCGTTATCATCGCGCCGAAGATCATGTTCATCAGCATGCGCGCACCACTTCCGGCATCGGCAATTTCGATCAAACCGCGCTGCTGCTGCAAATCGAGCCAGTCGACCAGCAATTGTCGTGTCTGCTCGGCTCCCTGCGTGCGCAGCAGCGCCGCGATCTCGGGAAATCGCTGCGCCTCGCTCATGACGAAATGAATGAAGGCCTCGCGGTCACGCTCGGCCGCTTCGTCGATATCGATCATGAAAATCTGTTCGAGCGCTTCGGTGAGCGGCAGATTTTCCTTGGGGTCGCGTGGCAGGGCCAGCATCGAGGCGCGATGCTCGGCCATGAGCGCCATGAAAAGCTCTGTCTTGCTCGAAAACAATCGGTAGAGGGTCTGCTTCGAAATCTTGCATCGTGCGGCCACGAGATCCGTGGTCGTGCCACCGTAACCGAGCTCATGAAACGTCGCACGGGCCGCCGCGATGATCTCCGCCCGCCTTGCGTCGTCGCTCACCGTTTTCGGGCGGCCGCGTTTGCGGGGAGCAGCGGCCTGCTCCGCATCGCCCGCTCTTGCTTTCATCCGCACTTCCATCTTAACCTAAAAAAGCCAAATGAGATTGACATTTACGGTGGTACAAATATTTTCCGTACTACTTGGTACTGTAAATAAGGCAATGGGAAATAGCAACGTGGGAAAGCTCGTCTCTTCTACCCCTGTATCCGCACGTCCGGCGCGAAGCGGACGTTTTCCGGCTGCCCGGATCTCGCTCCTCGTCGCAGGGGTCGCCGCCACGATGCTGCTGGCCGGCTGCAACGAGCAGAAGGCTGCGCAGGGTAGCGCGCCCGCCATCAAGACCGAGGTCAGCGCCATGACGCTGCACCCTCAATCCGTGGCGATCACCGCCGAACTGCCGGGCCGCACAAGCGCCTATCTGATCGCCGAAGTCAGGCCGCAGGTCGGCGGCATCATTCGCAGCCGCAACTTCAAGGAAGGCAGCGAGGTTACCGCCGGCGACGTGCTCTACGAAATCGACCCGGCCTCCTATCAGGCATCCTATGACAGCGCCGTTGCGGCCTTGCAGAAGGCGCAGGGCGCCGTGCCGAGCGCCCAGTCGAAGGTCGACCGCTACAAGAGCCTGACGGCGCAGGACGCGGTCAGCAAGCAGAATCTCGACGATGCGCTGTCCACCCTGGCCCAGGCGAACGCCGATGTCGCATCGGCCAAGGCAGCCCTGGAGACCGCACGCATCAATCTCGACTACACCAAGATGCGCGCGCCGATCGGCGGCCGTGTCGACGCCTCGGCGGTCACCGTCGGCGCCCTCGTCACCGCCGACCAGACGACGGCGCTCACCACCATCCGCCAGCTCGACCCGATCAATGTCGACGTCACGCAGTCGAGCACCAACCTGCTCGAATTCCGCCGCGCCATTGCCGACGGGCGGTTGAAGACCAGCGGTGACAACGTTTCCGTCCATCTGACGCTGGAAGACGGTTCCCAATACAAGGAAACCGGCAAGCTCGAATTTGCGGAGGCCGCGGTCGCCGAAACCGTCGGCACCATCACCGTACGCGCCGTCTTCCCCAATCCGGACCGCATATTGTTGCCCGGCATGTATGTTCGCGCCACCATCCAGGAGGGCGTCGCCGAAAACAGCTTCCTCCTGCCGCAGCGTGCCGTCACTCACAACACCAAAGGCGAACCGATAGCGATGTTCGTGACTGCCGAGAACAAGGTGCAGCAGCGGGTGCTGAAAGTGCAGCGGAGCATCGGCAATAGCTGGCTGGTGAATGAGGGCATGACCGACGGTGATCGTGTCATAGTCGAAGGCGGCCAGCGCGTCCGCGACGGCCAGGATGTCAACGCCACCGCCGTGACCATCGATGACGCGACCGGCGAGGTGAAGCAGGCCGCCGCCGACAGCAAGCCCGCCGAGCAGGCCGAGCTGGAAAAGACCGATACCAAAGCCGGATCCGGCGCCCAGAAGTGAGGTAAGCGATGTCGCGTTTTTTCATCGACCGGCCGATCTTTGCCTGGGTCATTGCCATTGTCATCATGCTTGCGGGCGCGCTGTCGATCCTGACGCTGTCGATCTCGCAATATCCGCAGATCGCCCCGACCACGGTGAGCATCAACGCCACCTATTCCGGCGCTGACGCCGCTACCGTCGAAAACTCGGTGACCAAGGTCATCGAGCAGGGCATGACCGGTATCGACAATCTCGACTATATGACGTCAACCTCGACCTCGACAGGATCTGCGTCGATCTCGCTGACCTTCACCAACAAGGCCGATCCCGACGTCGCGCAGATGCAGGTGCAGAACAAGCTGCAGCTCGTCACCGCGCAATTGCCGCAAACGGTGCAGACGACGGGTATCGTCGTTTCCAAGTCGACAGCGAACTTCCTCATGGTCGTCGGCTTTGTGTCGACCGACGGCAAGCTGAACTCCAACGACCTCGCCGACTATGTGTCCAGTACGCTCAATGACACGCTGAAGCGTATTGAAGGCGTGGGCAACACCCAGATCTTCGGCGCCGGCTATGCCATGCGCGTCTGGGTCGATCCGGACAAGCTCGCCAAATACCAGCTGATGGTGAGCGACGTCACCACCGCGATCCAGGCGCAGAACTCACAGGTTTCCGCCGGCCAGCTCGGAGCCTTGCCACAACGCAAGGGTCAGCAACTCAATGCGACGGTGACGGCTAAAAGCCGCCTGCAGACGCCGGAGCAGTTCAACAATATCATTCTGAAGAGCCTGCCCGATGGCTCGCTGGTGCGCCTCAACGATGTCGCGACCGTCGAACTTGGAGCCTCGTCCTACACCACCTCGAGCACCTATAACGGCCATCCATCGGCCGGTCTCGCCGTTATGCTCGCCTCCGGCGCCAACGCCATCAATACGGCAGAGGCGGTGCGGTCGACCATCGACAGCGTAAGGCAGACGCTGCCGCCGAACGTCGAAATCGTCTATCCCTATGACACAACGCCCTTCGTCAAGCTGTCGATCGAGGATGTGGTCAAGACGCTGTTCGAAGCCATCGTGCTCGTCTTCATCGTCATGTTCGTCTTCCTGCAGAACATCCGCGCCACCTTGATCCCGACGCTTGCCGTCCCGGTCGTGCTGCTCGGCACCTTCGGCGTACTGTCGCTGTTCGGCTATTCGATCAATACCCTCACCATGTTCGGCATGGTGCTGGCGATCGGCCTGTTGGTGGACGATGCCATCGTTGTCGTCGAAAACGTCGAGCGCGTGATGGAGGAAGAGGGGCTTTCGCCGCGCGAGGCGACGATCAAGTCGATGCAGGAAATCACCGGTGCTCTGATCGGCATCGCGACGGTGCTCTCGGCCGTGTTCATTCCGATGGCCTTTTTCTCCGGCTCCGTCGGCGTCATCTATCGGCAGTTCTCTGTGACGATCGTCTCGGCGATGATCCTGTCGGTCATCGTCGCATTGATCCTGACGCCGGCACTCTGCGCCACCATTTTGAAGGCGCCGGAGCATGGATCGAAGCAACGCGGTGCCTTCGGCTGGTTCAACCGCAATTTCGAGCGTGCGACGCTTCGTTATCAGAGCAGCATTCACGGCATGATACGCTGGAGTGCCGTCTTCCTGCTGATCTTCGTATTGATCGGCGGCGCCGTCGCTTACCTGTTCAACCGCCTGCCGAGTTCGTTCCTGCCGGATGAAGATCAGGGCATCCTGTTGACTGCGATCCAGCTCCCTCCAGGCGCTGCGGATTCCCGGACATGGGCTGTGCTCAATCAGGTGAAGGACTATTACCTCAACAACGAGAAGGACTATGTCGAAGGCGCATTCGCCGTCGCCGGCTTCGGCTTCAGCGGCCAGGGCCAGAATGTCGGTATCGTTTTCGTCCGGCTGAAAGATTTTGCCGAGCGTTCAACCCCGCAATCGAAGGCGCAGGCGATCGCCGGCCGCGCCATGGGCGCCTTCTCGAAGATCAAGGACGGCAGCGTCTTCGCGCTGGCACCACCGGCCATTCCCGGTTTCGGCAGTTCGAGCGGATTCGACTTCTTCATCAAGGACATCAACGGCGCCGGCCATGCCAGCCTGATCGCCGCCCGCAACCAGTTGCTGGGCGCTGCCGCAAAGAGCCAGAAACTGTTCGGCACCCGCCCGAACGGTCAGGAGGATACGCCGCAATATTCGGTCAATATCGATCAGGAAAAGGCGAGCGCGCTGAATATCAGCCTGGCGGATATCGACTCCACGCTGTCAACCGCCTGGGGCGGCACATACGTCAACGATTTCATCGATCGCGGCCGCGTCAAGCCTGTCTACGTCCAGGCCTACCAGGATTTCCGCATGCAGCCGGAGGATTTCGGCCGCTGGTATATCCGTAACTCCGGTGGCGACATGGTGCCCTTCTCGGCCTTCTCCAGCGGCGAATGGACCTATGGTTCGCCGCGTCTGGAACGCTATAACGGCTCGTCTGCCGTCGAAATCCAGGGGGCTGCCGCTCCCGGCGTCTCCTCCGGCGATGCCATGAACGAGATCGACCAGATCATGGCGACCTTGCCGCCTGGCTTCAGCCACGAATGGACCAGCCTGTCGGCGCAGGAAAAGCTCTCCGGCAACCAGGCAAGCCAGCTCTATGCCATCTCCATCCTCGTCGTCTTCCTGGCACTGGCCGCTCTCTACGAAAGCTGGTCGATCCCGCTTGCCGTCATGCTGTCGGTGCCGATCGGCATCTTCGGCGCGCTGCTTGCCGCGATCCTCTTCGGCCAGTCGAACGACGTCTACTTCAAGGTCGGCCTGCTGACGACCATAGGACTGGCGGCCAAGAACGCCATCCTGATCGTCGAATTCGCCATCGAGCAGCAGAACAGCGGCAAGAACCTGATCGACGCGACGTTGGAGGCATCCCGCCAGCGTCTTCGTCCGATCCTGATGACCTCGCTCGCCTTCATCCTCGGCGTCATGCCGCTGGCGATCGCCAATGGTGCGGGCTCGGGCAGCCAGAACTCGATCGGCATCGGCGTCATGGGCGGCATGATCTCGGCAACCGTGCTCGGCGTATTCTTCATCCCGCTGCTCTTCGTCTCTGTGCGCCGCATCTTCAAGGGCAAGGTGCAGGCGACAGGCGCGACAACGCCGGAGGCCACGCAAGCTTGACGCGCTGCCCCGACGGACGATAGCCCGCCAGGTTTCCAAACATCGTAAAAACACAGCAGGCTACGGCGATATCACCGTAGCCTGCTGTGTTTTGGCCTGGATATGGACGATCATCAGACAGCAACATATGCACGCTCAGGGGATTACCAAAGCTGGCAGATCAAGCTGCTGTCCATAGCCGGTTCAGATCGATGAGGAAATGACCGGCGGTGCCGGCTCCTGCTTCGCCGACCACCGGCTGTGGAGCTTGGCAAGCATCAGATAGATGATCGGCGTCGTATAGAGCGTCAGGATCTGCGAGACGACCAGGCCGCCGACAATGGTAATCCCTAAGGGACGGCGCAGTTCCGCCCCGGGGCCGGTGGCGATGATCAGCGGGATGGCACCCATGAGTGCTGCAAGCGTCGTCATCAGGATCGGGCGGAAGCGTTTGAGGCAGGCCTGGTAGATCGCCTCCTCCGAGGGCAGGCCAAGCTTGCGTTCGCCCTGCAACGCAAAATCCACCATCATGATGCCGTTCTTCTTGACGAGGCCGATCAGCAGGATGATGCCGATGAAGGCGATGATCGTCAGCTCCGTGCCGCTGATGACCAGCGCCAGCAGCGCGCCGAGACCGGCAGACGGCAGTGTCGAAATGATCGTCAGCGGATGCGCCAGGCTCTCGTAGAGAATGCCGAGGACGATATAGACCGTCAGCAGCGCCGCCAGCAGCAGCAGCGGCTGGCTGCCCGAGGACTGCGTGACGCTGGCGGCATCGCCGGCAAAATCCGCATGCAGTTCGTCGGGCAGATGCATCTCCAGCACCGCCTTCTGAATGGCATCGTTCGCCACTTGCAGCACGCCGTTGAGCGCCAGATTGTAGGAGATCGTCACGGAGGGATATTGCCCCTGGTGATTGACCACCAGCGGCGCCAGCGTCCGCTGGATCGAGGCGACAGCACTGAGCGGAACCTGGATGCCGCCGGACGCCGGGACATAGAGCTTGGAAATATCGTGAGGATCGCGGGCGTAGTCGGGATTGGCCTCCAGCACGACGCGATACTGGTTGCGCTGGGTGTAGATCGTCGAAACCTGCCGCTGCGCGAAGGCATTGTTGAGTGCCGCGTCGATCGACTGGATGCTGACGCCCAGCCGCGAGGCCTCGCTGCGATCGATGTTGACCGTCGCCTGCAGACCGTTTGGCTGCCGGTCGGTGGCCACATCGGTCAATTCCGGCAGCGCCTGCAGGCGTTCGAGCACTTTCGGCGCCCATTCCACCAGTTCGTCGTAATTCGCGCCCCAGATCGTGAACTGATATTGCGACTGCGACTGACGCGCGCCGGCGCGGATGTCGCCCGGTGAAAACAGGAATGTGCTGAGGCCCGGAATGGCCATCAACTGCTTGCGCAGCCGATCGATCACCTCGGCTGTCGATGCGCGCTCCGATTCCGGCTTCAACGAAATGAACAGCTGCCCCCGATTGACCGAGCTGGAAAACCCGCCGCCGCCGACGGAGGAGCCCACACCGGAGACGGCCGGGTCCTTGCCGACGAGATCGGCGGCCTGCAACTGCAATTTGACCATGGCGGGATAGGAGATATCGGTCGCTGCCTGCGTGCCGCCCTGAATGAAGCCGGTATCGTCCTGTGGGATGAAACCCTTAGGCACCTTGACGTAGAGATAGGCGGACATGACGACGCAGGCGAAAATGACGAGGACGGAAAGCACGCGGTGATGCAGAACCGCCTTCAGCGTCCGGCCATAAAAATTGGTAACCGCGCCAAGCGTTCCCTCGACGATCCGGGCAAACAGGCCCGGCTGGGCCTCCATGTCGTGCGCCCGCAGGCGATGGCCGCAGATCATCGGCGTCAGCGTCAGCGATACCAGGGTGGAGACGACGATGGTGAAACCGAGCGTCAGCGAGAAGGTCTGAAAGAACCGGCCGACGATGCCGCCCATGAAGAACAGTGGAATAAAGGCGGCGAGCAGCGACAGGCTGATCGAAACCACAGTGAAGCCGATCTGCTTCGCACCCTCGAGCGCCGCCCGCATCGGCTTCATGCCGCTCTCAAGATTGGCGTAGATGTTCTCGATCATCACGATCGCATCGTCGACGACGAAGCCGACGGAGACCGCGAGCGCCATCAGCGACAGATTGTCGATCGACAACCCGAAGAGCCACATGGCGGCAAAGGTGCCGCACAGCGACAACGGCACGGTAACACCCGCCGCAAAAGTGGGCGTGGCACGCCGAAGAAACGTGAAGACCACGGCCATGACCAGGCAGATGGTGGCCACCAGCGTCCACTGCATGTCGGTGACGCTGGCGTGGATCGTCGTGGTGCGGTCGGAGAGAACGGCAATGTGGATACCGGCCGGGATCAGCCGTTGCAGCTCCGGGATCAGCGTCTTCACGCCATCGACCGTGGCGATGACGTTGGCGTCCGCTTCCTTGGTGATGTTCAGCAGCACGGCAGGCTTGCCATCGAACCAGGCATCGGAGCGGCTGTTGCGCACGCCGGGCTCGACCGTGGCGATATCGGAGAGGCGGACAGCCGTACCGTCGCCGCTGCGCACGACGAGACGGCCGTAGGCCTCGGGTGTGCGCAACTGGCTGTTCAGGGAAATCGAGAAGGCGGCGCTGCTGCCGTCGATCGAGCCGGCCGGCCCGAGCGTACTGGCATTGACGATCGCCGTGCGGACATCGTCCAGCGCCAGACCCATGGCTGAGAGGCGGTCAGGATCGAGCCTGACGCGAACGGCCGGCTGATCGGCGCCGCTGACCGACACCTGACCGACGCCATCGACTTGCGAGATGCGCTGCACGGCGATGGTATCAGCCGCATCATAGATCGCGCTTGCCGGCACGGTGTCCGAGGTCAGCGCCAGGATCAGGACGGGAGCCGCGGCCGGATTGATCTTGCGGAAGGAGGGCAAGGTCGGCAGGTCGCCGGGCAGATCGGTCGCTGCCGCATTCAGCGCCGCCTGCACGTCCTGCGCCGCACCGTCGACGCTGCGCGACAGATCGAACTGGGCGACGATGCTGCTCGACCCGAGCGAGCTGACGGAGGTCAGCTGCGTGATGCCGGCGATGGTGCCGAGATGCCGTTCAAGCGGCGCCGCGACGCTCGCCGCCATGCTGGCAGGGTCGGCGCCGGGACGGCTGGCCGAAACGACGATCGTCGGAAGATCGACGGTCGGCAGGCTTGCCACCGGCAGGAAGCGATAGGCGACGATGCCGAGGATCACCAGCCCGATCGCCAGAAGCGTCGTGCCGACGGGACGCTTGATGAACGGCTCGGAGAGGTTCATGTCTCGCCACCCACAACATCGTCCAGCTCCGGAGCCGGCGTGCCGGTCGGCCGACCGACGATGCGGGCACGCAGGTTTTCGAAGGCGAGATAGATCACCGGCGTCGTATAGAGCGTCAGCAGCTGGGAGAGCACCAGACCACCGATGATGGTGATGCCGAGAGGGATGCGCAGCTCCGCTCCCGTGCCTTGCGCCAACGCCAGGGGCAGCGCACCGAAGAGTGCCGCCAGCGTCGTCATCATGATTGGGCGGAAGCGCAGGATCGAGGCTTTCAGGATCGCTTCGCGCGGCGGCAGCCCCTCCTTGCGCTCGGCCTCGAGCGCAAAGTCGATCATCATGATCGCATTCTTCTTGACGATGCCCATCAGGAGAACGATGCCGATCAGCGCGATGATCGACAGGTCCTGACCGAACAGCATCAGCGCCAACAGCGCGCCGACGCCCGCCGACGGCAGGGTCGAGAGGATCGTTATCGGATGCACGGCGCTTTCGTATAGCAGACCAAGAACGATGTAGATGGTCACGACGGCCGCGAGGATCAGCCAGGGCTCCCCGGCCAGCGACGAGGCGAACTCCTCTGCATCACCGGAATAGCTGCGCTGGATGGTATCAGGCATGCCGATATCCTGCTCGGCGGTCTGGACCTCGGCCACGGCATCGCTGAGTGAAGCGCCCTTGGCGAGATCGAAGCTGATGGTCACGGCCGGAAACTGCTCATCGTGACTGATGACCAGTGGCGCTGTGGCAAACGTCGCCGTGGTGAAGGCATTGAGCGGCACCTGCGTGTCGCTGGCACCGGCGACATAGAGCTTGTCGAGCGACTTCGGGTCCGCTTGGTATTGCGGCGCCGCTTCCAGGATGACACGATACTGGTTGGCCTGACCATAGATCGTGGCGATCTGCCGCTGGCCGAAGGCGTCGTTCAGCGTATCGCTGACGGCCTGCATCGAGACGCCGAGGCGCGAGGCGGTTTCACGATCGACATCGACGAAGATACGGCCGCCGCCCATCTCGACTTCCGAGGAAACGTCGATCAACTTCGGGCTTTGCTGTAGCCGCTGCGCCAGTTTCCCAGCCCAGTCGACCACAGCCCCCGTATCAGTCGCGGTCAGCGTATATTGATAGGGCGCGCGGCTGGCGCGCGTGCTGATCGAGATATCGCGCACGCTCTGGAAGGTGACGTGGATGCCGGGCAGGTCGGCCACTTCACCGCGCATACGGTCGATGATGTCAGCGGCAGAATCGGTGCGCTGGTTCCTCGGCTTCAGCACAAGACTGAGGTTGGCCGTGTTGAGCGTCAGATTGCTGGCGCTGGTGCCGATGACCGAGACGACGCCCGAGACATCAGGGTCCTTGCGCAGCCGGTCGGCCACCGTCGCCTGCGTCTGCTTCATGGCTTCGAAGGAGGTGGTCGGCTCCGTCTCGATGACGGCGGTGATCAGGCCGGTATCCTGCGGCGGCAGGAAGCCCTTGGGGATGACGATATAGAGAGCGACGGTGGCGGCGAGCGTTACCATCGTAATGATCAGCATCAGCGCACTGCGGTCGACCGCCCAGACGAGGCTGCGGCGATAGCCATCGATCAGCCACTCCATGAAGCGGTCGGCGCCCGCCAGGAAACCCCTGCGATGCTCCTTGGGCTTGCGCAGGATGCGGGCGCACATCATCGGTGTCAACGTCAGCGAAATCACCGCCGAGACCACGACGGCGATGGTCAGCGTCAAGGCGAATTCGCGGAACATGCGCCCGACGATGCCGGTCATGAACAAGAGCGGGATGAAGACGGCAACCAGCGAGACGGTCAGCGAGATGATGGTGAAGCCGATTTCGCCGGCACCCTTCAGCGCCGCCTGCATCGGGTTCTCGCCCTCCTCGATGTGGCGGGCAATGTTCTCGATCATCACGATGGCATCGTCGACGACGAAGCCGGTGCCGATGGTGAGCGCCATCAACGAGAGATTGTCGAGGCTGAAGCCGGCAAACCACATGACGCCGAAGGTCGCGATCAGCGACAGCGGCAGGGCGACACCGGCGATGAAGGTTGCCGTCACCGTGCGCAGGAACAGGAGAACGACGAGGATGACGAGACCGATGCTGACGACGAGCGTCCATTGCACATCGTGGATCGAGGCGCGGATGGTCTCGGTACGATCGTTGACGATGTCGATCGAGATACCGGCCGGCAGGGCCTGCTTCAGCCGCGGAATCTGCTTCAGCACGCCCTCGACCGTCTGAATGACGTTGGCGCCCGGCTGGCGCATGATGTCGAGGATGACGGCAGGCTTGCCCTGATACCAGGCGCCGACGCGGGTATTCTCCAGCCCCTCGACGACGGTGGCGACATCCTTCAGCTGCACGGGCGCATTGTTGCGATAGGCGACGATGATGGAGCGGTAGATGGCGGGATCGACGATCTGGTCGTTGGCGGCCAGCGTGAAGCTCTGGTTCGTGCCGTCGAGAGCGCCCTTGGCACCGGCAACGCTGGCATTGGTGATCGCCGTGCGCAGATCCTCCAGCGCCAGCCCATAGGAGGCAAGGCGCGGCAGGTCGGCCTGGATGCGGATGGCGGGCTTGACGCCGCCCTGGATGTTGACGTCGCCGACGCCAGTGACTTCGCTGAGGCGCTGCGCCATCATGGTGTCAGCGAAATCGCTGAGTTCGCGGATCGAATAGCTGTCGGAGCGCAGCGCAAGCGTCAGGATCGGCGTATCGGCCGGGTTTACTTTCGAATAGGTCGGCGGATAGGGCAATGTGCGCGGCAAGGTCGAGCCGGCGGCATTGATCGCCGCCTGCACGTCTTGCGCCGCGCCGTCGATATCGCGGCCGAGATCGAATTGCAGGGTGATCTGGCTGATGCCGAAAGCACTCGAGGAGGTCATCGACGCCAGCGACGGGATCTGGCCGAGCGGCCGCTCCAGCGGCGCGGTCACCAGTGCCGCCATCGTATCTGGATCAGCTCCAGGAAGCTGCGTCGTCACCTGGATCGTCGGAAAATCCACCTGCGGCAGCGGCGCGACCGGCAGGAACAGAAAGCCGAGAATACCGCCCAGCAGGACGGCCACCCCAAGAAGCGAGGTGGCGACCGGCCGGGAGATGAAGAGCGACGAGACGTTCATTGCTGCGGCGCTGGCATGGCGGTTGAATTGGTGGATGCGGCAGCGCCTCCGTCGGCATTGGGAGCCGGATTGGCAGCATTGCCGCCATCGGCGTTCTGTTTGCGATGACCGCCATTACCGCTGCCCTGGCCATCGTGCTGGCGATGCGGCCGCTGCCCATCACTGGCTGTATTTCCGTCGGCCTGGGTCGCGGCACCGGCAACCGGCTGCCCATTGGCATCAGGTTTCGCCGCATCCGGCACTGCCGGAGCAGTACTTGCGGAAATCTGCACTTTCGACCCATCCTGCAGACGAGCAAAACCGGTCGTCACCACCTTGTCGCCTGCGGCCACACCATTGGTGATGACGGCCTGTACATCATCCTGCTGGCGCACCGTCACCGGCTTCATGGCGACCGACTGATCCTGCTTGATGATATAGACGAAGGTGCCATTCGGTCCGCGTTGCACGGCAGCGGTCGGAATGACCGTGACGCCCTTCAGCGTTTCGACCAGCAGGCGGGCATTGACGAAGGCACCCGGCCAGAGCGCCAGCTTGTCGTTGGGGAAATTGGCCTTCAGCCTGACCGTACCGGTCGTCGGATCCACCTGATTGTCGACCACCGCCAGCGTGCCGTTATCGACCACCGTCTGACCGTCGCTCGCCATCGCCTGAACGGAAAGCGCGCCGGCGGCACTTGCGGCGTTGACGCGAGCAAGCTGCTGCTGCGGGACGGAAAAGAGCACGGAGATCGGCCGGATCTGCGACAGCGTCACGATGCCCGTCGTGTCGGAGGAACTGACGAGATTGCCGATATCCACGTTGCGGATGCCGGTGCGCCCGTCGATCGGCGCCTTGATCGTCGTATAGTCGAGCGTCGCCTGCGCACTTTCGATAGTCGCCTGATCGACCTGGACCTGTGCCGTATATTGGGCGACCAAGGATAGCTGGGTATCGACCTGTTGCTGCGTGCCGGAGGCGCTCTTTACCATGAGCTGATAGCGGGCAAGATCGCGCTGTGCGCCGGCGAGCAGGGCTTCGTCCTGCGCTTTCTTGGCGATCGCCTGGTCGAGCTGGGCCTTGTAGACCGCATCGTCGATGCGGGCGATCACGTCACCCTTCTTGATGTCCTGGCCTTCGTCGAAATCGATTTCGACGATCTTGCCGTTGACCTGCGCGCGCACCGTGACCGTGTTCAGCGCCTTCACTGAGCCGACGCCGTCGATATAGACCGGCACATCGGTGCTTGTCGCATCCGCCGCCAGCACCGGAACAGGCCCGCTGAACTGCGAGAGGCCGCCGCGCCGCCCGCCGCCGCCCTGGCGCTGACCACTCCGGCGTTCGCCCTGGGCCTGCTCGCCGGGCGCAGCCGTGCCTTGAATGCCAAGCAGGCGCTCCGCACCGCCAAGCCAGCGATCCCGCGTCGCGTAGGCGCCGTAAGCCACGGCGCCAATCACGACCACCGATATCAGGACCCGAAATGTCCGAGCCATCAATACACCTTCCTTCAGGGCGCCCGGCTTTCAAACAATCCGCCGACGCAATATGAGCGCGACTTTAACTTGCATCGCCCCACTTAGGAATTTGGTTAGGCCATTAAATTTTGTCCATTTTCGCGTGGCTTAGCTTAACAAACTGTCACATTGAGCAAAAACTAGGGTTGTGGTTGCAAAAAACGGGCGACAGCGCACGTCCCCGCTGTCTTCTCGAAAATCCGGTCCTTGCCGGCCTAAAGCACGCCCCAGCCGCGATAGCGCCCGCGGCCGGTCATTTCGCGCACGCCGAGCTCAGCCACGAGGTTGAGCGCGCCGCGAGAGGTGACGCCGGCATGGCGGGCGATCATCTTCGCGGAAACAATCGGCCGCGACAGCACGATCTCGATGACCCCAGGCAGGCTGCTGTTCGACCTGCGATCCTTCAGCCGCCTTTCCATTTGCAGCTTGGCAAGCGACAGGCGATCGAGCTCCTTCAGCCCCGCATCGGCCGAGAGTGTCATGGCTTCGAGAAATGCCATCAGACGCGTGGTGCGATCGGGCGCGCGACGGCGTTCGTGGCGAACGGATTTCAGACCGACATTCAGGCAGAGAAGATGCGAGGCGACCTTGCCGCGGCTGCGCAGATAGGCGCTGACGAGCAGGCTGCCCAGCCAATGCTGCCGCCGTAGCGGCTCCCCCCCCCCCC
>NZ_AJVM01000041.1:0-23957 GCF_000281735.1 Rhizobium sp. AP16
GCTGCCCGAGCCGGTGCTCGCCGCCGTGGTGATCGCGGCGCTGACGCATGCGCTCGACCCCAGCCCGATCCTGCGCCTGAGGCGGCTTCATCGCGATTTCTACGTTGCCCTCGGCGCCACGGCCGGCGTGCTGATTTTCGGCGTCCTCAACGGTATGCTACTGGCGATCGCACTGTCGCTGGCCGCGATGATGCATCGCCTGGCCTCGCCCTATATCGCCCGGCTCGGGCGGCTTGGAAGCAGCCACAATTTCGTTGACCTCACCCGTCATCAGGAGGCGTCGGAAACGCCCGGTGTCGCCATCTGGCGCCCCGGCGAGCCGCTGTTTTTCGGTAATGCCGATACGATCTTCGGTGAGATCCTGTCGCGCAGCCGAGGAGAAGCGGGGATCAGGGCTGTCGTCCTCAGCCTCGAGGAGAGCTCCGACCTCGACAGCACCGCGCTCGATGCACTGATGGAATTCGATGGCGCCATGCGCGTCGCCGGCCTCCGCCTGCAATTCGCCCGCGTCCACGACCGCGTCCGCGATTTGATGACAGCGGCCGGCATGGCTGATGTCGATGGTTGTTGCAGCTTCAGCGTCGACGATGCGATCGCGGCGGTTGGGCAGGCAGCAAAGAGCAGTGCGGCTCAGTCCGATAGCAGCCAGTAGCAAAGATGTTCGTGCCTGGCCTTGCCCTGCAGGCTGTTGACGAGCAC
The DNA here is from genome assembly GCF_000281735.1 of Rhizobium sp. AP16. NCBI lineage: Bacteria > Pseudomonadati > Pseudomonadota > Alphaproteobacteria > Hyphomicrobiales > Rhizobiaceae > Rhizobium > Rhizobium sp. AP16. The sequence continues at coordinate 700 of NZ_AJVM01000041.1, forward strand.
GAAATCCCGGACGGTCCAGGTGACGGGCCTTTCGAGCATGACCTCCGGAATGAGATGGCCCTGATAGAGCAGCGTCATATGCGGCTCGAATTTTCCTCCATCGTCATTGGCGAATCCGGTGAGCTGCATGGCATCGTTCAACTCTCGATGGAGTGCCTTCAGCTCCGCATTTCCGTCCCTGTTCCAGAGAACCAGCGGGCGATTGTCGCCACCCCCGAAGCTGACCGCCCGGTCAAACTCCACCTGGAAGGATCGCCTCCTGACGGTCGATGCTGCCTGCATTGCCGCAAACGCCGCTTCCTCCGGCAGGCCGCGATAGGAGCCGATCCTATAAAGCGAGATATGAGACAGGTCCGGGCGTCGCGGCTTTGCCGAAAAGCCATGTTGCAGGCGCAGATCGTTTGCCAGGTCGACACTTGCCGAGGCTATGTCCGGATCGGGCAGGATGGCGAAATAAAACGCTTCCACATGCGTTGGATCGGCTTTGGATTTTCGCATCCGCGATCCCGCGCCGAGATTGAGCGAAAGCTGTCCGTTGTTTCTCATGGGATTGCTTCAAAGCCAAGCGGCCCTGCCTTGTCCTGTCCGCGAAAATTCTGCGTATCCTAAGATCGCATAGTTGCAAAATCAAGAACAAAAGAGGAACATACGATCCATGCAAGAATCGGGTTGAACTTGGCCGTCCGAAGCACGATTCTCATGGCCAAGTGGAAACATGGAGCTTTGCCATGAGCGATGCACAGCAATATTATCTGATCTTCGAAACCGCGGGCGGCTTCTGCGGGATCGCCTGGAACGATATCGGCGTTACGCGCTTTCAGTTGCCGACGAAAGACGCCGGTTCGACCGAGCGCCTTCTGTTACGGCGTTTATCGGATGCCCGGCTGGGCACACCGACGCCGGATGTGGCCAACGCGGTCGCCGCCGTGAAGCGCTATTTTGCGGGCGAGCAAATCGACTTTTCCGGTGTCAAACTGGATCTCGGTGAACAGGATGCCTTCTTCAATCAGATCTACGCTGCGGCGCGTGAGATCGGATGGGGCCACACCACGACCTACGGCGCGCTGGCCAAGCAGCTCGGCGCGGGACCGGAAGCTGCCCGCGATGTCGGCCAGGCCATGGCGCGGAACCCGGTGGCGCTGATCATCCCCTGCCATCGGGTGCTTGCCGCCGGTGGCAAGATCGGCGGCTTCTCGGCGCCCGGCGGCTCGACCGCCAAGGCCCGCATGCTGGAACTCGAAGGCGTCCAGCTCGCGCCGCCGAAGCCCGTGCAGCAATCCCTGGGGTTTTAGGCGGATAGCCGTAAAATGTCCGCCGGGCAGAGTTCGGAGTGTGCTGCCGATCATATGCAATGGCCCCATTGGTCGGCAGACAATCAATGCCGAACGGCAACCGCGCGGACGGCCTCGGCGAAAGCCCGAGATGGGGTATGATCTTAATTTTCCTCGACTCTCTCTTGCGGTTTCTGCGGGCGCCATTGTAGGGAGTGGTATTGTCCCTCCCAGAATTTCTTCAAAATGACCGCAATTCCAGGCGTTTCCCAGACGCCACCCCACAAGCCTCTTTCAAAAAAGAAACATGGCGCGATCTTTCAGCTCCTTCTTCGTCATATTGTCAGGGGAGCGGTGACAAGTACGCAGGATCCCGAGGAGTATTCGGCGTTTTCCCAAGGTATCTCCGGTGAGATGCCAAACGGTGGCGATGTCATACTTGCCGCCTGCAACGATAACTATTATCGGCTTTTTGCGGTCGACCTCATCCAATCGATCGAGCTGCTTGGAATTCCGCAGCGGTTGCACCTTCATCTTCTGGAGCCTTCCAAGGCTATTCTCGATGAGGCGACGCAGCTACGCGCCACGCTGAAGCATGTTCAGCTGACGTTTACCGTTGATTCCTGTGTTCTTGCCGACAGGCTCGCCTATCGGACCGTCTATTACACAGCGGCGCGGTTCCTGTTGGCGCCGATATTGCTGAATGAAGGCGTGGAGCGGCTTCTGATCATCGATGTCGATGCGGTGATGAACAAATCGCCATGGCAGTTTTTCAGCGACAAGGCAGCGTTTCGGAGCGGCGGTTTTATCTTCCGGCCTGAAAAGCGCAAGCACTGGTATCGTGTTCTCGCCTCGGCGGTCTTTTTCAACAACTCCGGTGGGTCCGTTCGGCTTGCGGAAACGCTCGCCCGCAGCCTGGCCCGAACTTTCAGATACAAACCCAAATATCATATCGACCAGATTCTACCCTATTACATATGCAGCCTAGCGCGACGTCGCTTTTGGGATTTTTCGACCTTCGATATTCCGGAGGGCCTGATGAGCTATTCCTATGAAAGCGGTGCGGCCTTTTGGACGGTGAAGGGCAAATCCAACATCGATCAATTCGTAAACGAACGCGACAAGCTCCTTTCGGCCTCGTAGATCCAGCTGAAAGTCCGCATGGTCGGCAAAAGTGCTCTGGCGGAATGCGTGGAGCGCTTATCTCAGGGTCGTAGCGGCCTTCGAAGATCCCGGTCGGGCTAGATGCTATTCCGTTCGCCAGGTTGCCCGATGCCGGCAATGCCGCCGATCTCTTGCGCAAGGAAATCGATCAGCAGCCGGACCCGGGCAATTCCCGCCCGCTCGGGAACGATCAGCATGCTGAGTGGAACCGGTGGCAGTGCATAGTCCGGCAAAATTGCCACGAGCCGGCCGGTCGCCAGCAGATCGTCGACGAGCCAGTGATGGGTGGGGGCGATGCCGCGTCCTGCGACGAGGGCCTCGCGTGCCGCAAGTCCGTGGTCGACGCGGAATCGTCCGCCGAAAGGCACCATATGGCGCTTGCCATCAGGCCCTTGCAGGACGAGCGTATCGCTGCCCGCTATGTTCGACATTCGGATGCCCTCATGATCGCACAAGTCCTGCGGGACGACAGGTGTCCCCCGCGCCGCCAGATAGGCGGGTGCGGCGGCCAGCAGGCGCCGGCTTTGACCGAGGGCTCGCAGCTTCGTGGAACTGTCAGCGAGCGGACCGAGGCGCAACGCAATATCGACGCCTTCTTCGACAAGGTCGACGCGTTCGTCGGTAAGACTGAGATCGACCGCGATCTCGGGATAGCGGTCCTGAAAGGCGAAGATCATCCGGCTGATATGCAGGACGCCGAAGGCCGCCGTGCAGGATATGCGGATCGTGCCGGCCGGCGCGCCGCGCGTGCTGCGGGCCTCGTCGCCGGCCTGTTCGACAAGCCGCAGGATCTGGATGCTGTCGGCATAGTAGCGGCTGCCTTCGTCGGTCATGGTGACGCGCCGGGTGGTTCTCGATAGCAGGGGGACGCCGACGGCCTCCTCGAGCTCCCGCAGATGCCGGGTCACCGTCGACTGACCTATTTCGAGCTCGCGTGCCACCGCGGACAGGCTGCCGCGCTCCGCCACGCGGACGAAGGTTCGCATGCGCTCCAGCGAGACATCGGATTTATCCATTTTTCGGCATAGTTTTATCCATTGCCTAGATATAGCGGATCATTCCGGCGTTGACTACTTTGTGGGTCAAACTTCCGTCACTCAAGGATCGCTGCCCCATGAAAATTCTGCTTGTCTTTGCCCATCCCGAACCTCGCTCGCTCAACGGCGCGCTGCGCGACGTCGCCATCAAGGAGCTGGAAGCCCAGGGCCATGAGGTACGGGTGTCAGACCTCTATGCCGACGGCTGGAAATCCGAGATTGACCGCGCCGACTTCCCCTCGTTGGCGCCGGATGCACGTCTTATAGCGGTCGCTGCCTCCAAGAATGCCTTTGATGCCGACACGTTGACCGACGATGTCAAAGCCGAGATTGAGAAGCTTCTGTGGGCGGATACACTGATCCTGCAATTCCCTCTCTGGTGGTTCTCCATGCCGGCCATTCTGAAGGGCTGGGTCGAGCGGGTCTTTGCTTATGGTTTCGCCTATGGCGTCGGCGAACATAGCGATAAGCGATGGGGGGATCGTTACGGGGAGGGCACCCTGGCGGGCAAGCGCGCGATGCTGATCGTCACCGCCGGCGGCTGGGAGGCGCATTACTCGCCGCGCGGGGTCAACGGGCCAATCGACGACCTGCTTTTCCCGATCAATCACGGCATCCTCTATTATCCCGGCTATGACGTGCTGCCGCCCTTCGTGACCTACAGCGTCGATCGTCTCGATGAAGCCGGCTTCGGGTCCGTTGCCGAAGGCCTGCGCGAGCGGATGCGGACGCTCGGCTCCACGCCGCCCATCCCCTATCGGCAACAGAATGGCGGCGATTATCTGATCCCGAGCATGCAGCTCCGCCCGGAGCTGGGCGAGACCGCTGCGACCGGCTTTGTCCTGCATTTGAAGGATGAGACGATGGCTGATTAGCCGGGCGGCCGCTCTTCCCCGTGGTTTGTGCGGTTTACTTCGGCATAACGATGCGAATAGGGCGGGTTCCGATCGGAGTACCGGTCGTGCGATCGATGGTGACAGGATCGATCTCCGTTCCGGTCTCGGCATCGAAGAACCGGGTGACACCGTCGGTGTTGCGGTGTTTTCGCCCCCAGGCGCCGATCGCGAACAAGACCGGCAGGAAATCCAGGCCCGCTTCGGTCAGCACGTACTCATCGCGCGGCGGGCGTTCCGAGTAGCGCCGCTTCTCCAGCAATCCATCCTCGGTTAGTGCCGCAAGCCGACGGGTGAGGATCGTAGGCGCGATGCTGAGGCTCTTGCGGAATTCATCGAAACGGGTGAGCCCGGCATGGGCGTCCCGCAGGATAAGCATGCTCCATGCATCCCCCACCAGAGCGAGGCTGCGGGCGATCAGGCATGGTTGGTCCGAAAGATTCTGCATGTTAGTATCTTTTTGATAGTGACTTAGTTTCGAAATGATAGTAACTTAGTTTTCATCGATGTTCCATGACAAAAATGAAAGCTGAGACAAATGAGCAATAAAGAACGCGGCGTCGCCCTGGTCACGGGCGCTTCCTCCGGCATCGGGCTGGCAACGGCGCGAGCACTGCGGCGCAATGGCTACCGGGTGTTCGGAACCAGCCGCAAGCCGATGGCCGATACCTCGGATGGCGTGATAATGCTGGTCTGCGACGTCACCGACGACAGGTCCGTGCAGAACGTGGTTGACGATGTCGTGAGCCGCGCGGGGCGGATCGACCTTCTCGTCAACAATGCCGGGATCGGGCTGCTCGGAGGTGCCGAGGAGTCCTCTGCCGCACAGGCAAAGGCCCTGTTCGACGTGAATGTCTTCGGCGTCGTGCGTCTGACGAATGCTGTGCTGCCCGTCATGAGACGCCAACGGAAGGGCAGAATCATCAACATGAGCTCCATTCTCGGGCTCATTCCCGCTCCCTTTAACGCTCTTTATGCATCGACCAAGCACGCGATCGAGGGCTATTCGGAATCGCTTGACCACGAAGTGCGGACGCAAGGTATACGCGTCGTGCTGGTGGAGCCCGGCATCACCCGCACGGCTTTCGAGGAGAATCTCACGCGACCGGATCAGCCGCTTTCCGTGTATGATACCGTTCGTGCCGATGCTGAGAAGCTGATGCGTGAGATCGTCGAGACGGGGGATGCGCCCGAGATCGTCGCCGACATGGTGGTCAAGGCGGCCAATGCGACGGCACCGAAAAGACGGTACACTGCAGGAAAGGCGGCAGGCCAGATCCGCTTCATCCGCCGCTTCCTGCCGGAGTCGTTTGTCGACAAGAATCTCCGGAAATTCAACAGGCTTCCCGCCTGAGCCGCTAGCGCCGCAATCCTAGGAAAAGAGAGTTGTTATCATGAAGGCATTTCTGATCGATCGCTATGCGAAAGGCGCCGCTCTGCGATTCGGTGAAGCACCCGAGCCCGAGTTGCTGGACAACGACGTCCTGATCCAGATCCATGCCACCAGCGTAAACCCGCTGGACGGCAAGATCAGGGACGGCGAGTTCAAGCTTATCCTGCCATATCGCCTGCCGCTGATCCTCGGCAATGATGCGGCGGGCGTCGTGGTCCGGGTCGGCTCCAGGGTCCGGCGCTTCAAGCCGGGCGACGAAGTCTATGCACGTCCGGCCAAGGACCGCATCGGCACCTTCGCGGAGTTCATCGCGATGAACGAGGCCGATGTGGCGGCAAAGCCGAAGTCCCTGACGATGGAAGAGGCGGCATCGATGCCGCTCGTCGCGCTGACCGCCTGGCAGGCGCTTGTCGAGCGGGCAAAGCTGAAGAAGGGGCAGAAGGTTCTGATCCATGCCGGCTCGGGCGGCGTCGGGGCGATCGCCATCCAACTCGCCAAGCATATCGGCGCGACCGTGGCGACGACCACGAGCACCGCCAATGTCGATCTCGTCAGAAGCCTCGGAGCGGATGTCGTCGTCGACTACAAGAAGGACGATTTCGAAAATGTCCTGCAGGGATATGATGTCGTGCTGAACAGTCTTGGCAAGGATACGCTGGAGAAATCACTGCGCGTTCTGAAGCCGGGTGGTAAGCTCATCTCGATCTCCGGTCCGCCGGATCCGGAGTTTGCCAGAGAAAACGGTTCCGGCTGGCTGCTTCGGCAGGTCATGGGCGCCTTAAGCTTCGGCATCCGCAGGAAATCGAAACGTCATGGCGTCAGCTATTCGTTCCTCTTCATGAAGCCGAGTGGTGAACAGCTCGGGCAGATCGCAGCGCTGATCGAGACGGGAGCCATACGTCCCGTCATCGATCGGGTTTTCCCGTTCGAAAAGACCAATGAGGCGCTGGCTTACGTCGAGACCGGTCGCGCCAAGGGCAAGGTCGTGATCGCGGTGAAGTGAAGCGCGCAGGAACCGTCAGCCCCGCGAGCCGGCCGCGCGGGGCAGTCTCTTACGCTCTTCATTCCCGGCTACTCAATAAGGGCAGCCGCCCGATCGACCGCCAATTTCACCTTGCGATAATGTTCCGTCAATCTCGTGAGATCAAAGGCCCTGTTGAGTCCGCTCGGATTTGGAAGCACCCAGACCGAAGCGTCGGCAAATTTATCCGGCTGCCGGCCCCATTCGACATGCGCTTGAAGGCTGATCGCCGCATAGGCCGCCTTGCCTAGAAACGCCAGATTTCTTGGTGCAAGCTTTGTGATCTTGTCTTCCAGCGCTGGAGCTGCGGTGATGTAATCGCGCTTCGTAAGCTCGCTGGCGCTTTTCGTGGGACGCGAGACTGCCGATGTCAGGCCCAGGCCATATCTCAGCATCTCGCGTTCTTCTTCCGCCCGCAGCAGGCGGGGCGTAAATCCGGCGAGATGCAGGACACGCCAGAAGCGGTTGCTTCGGTTCGAGAAGTTGTGGCCATCACGATGTGCTGTGAGAGCAGGGTTCAAGCCGCAGAAGACCACGGAAAGGCGAGGCGCAAGAATCTCCGCTAGTCCGCTCGCCCGCGCTGCGATTTCGGCTTGGTCATCCATGTATGGCATTATCCTGCGTATCAAACGTCCCTGGGGAGGCAAGGGCGCCTCCCGTAATCTTCGACGCCGGATTATTGGCGTAAATCAGCCATCTCGTATAGCGGCCGGATTTCGATTTCGCTCGGTCCCGGCATGGGATTGGGGCAGCGCTTCACCCAGGCGACCGCCTCGTCCATGTCCTTGACGTCCCAGAGCCAGAAGCCGGCGACCAGCTCGCGGGTCTCTGTGAAAGGTCCGTCGATGACCGTCCGACCCGGACCATCGAAGGCGATACGCTTGCCATGCGACGAGGGCTTGAGGCCGTCGGCGGTAACCAGGATGCCGGCATCGCGAAGCTCGTCGTTAAATCTGCCCATCGCCGCCATCATCTCCATGGTCTCGGGCGTGGGGAAAAACCCCCTTTCGCTGTCGTCGGTAGCCTTCACCAAAACCATAACGCGCATCGTCCGTCTCCTTGTTTGAACCGGCCTCGTCGGCCTGATATCGGAACGACGAATGGGGCTTTCGGAAACCGACAGTGTCTCGCGAATTTTTCGCGATCTCGGCCTCTATCGACGCTGTGCACCGGTGTGAGCATCGATGGCCGCAATGATTTCATCCCAATCCTCTGGATGAATTTCATGGCCGCCGCCCTCGAGACGAAGAAGCTTCGCGCCTTCGATGGTTTCCGCCAGCAATTCGCCATGCTCGACCGGGAAGATCGGGTCTGCCGTACCGTGGATGATGAGAAGAGGCGCGGCCAACTCGCTGAGCTTGTTCTTCCACGCTTCCCCACCCTTCAGCATGAAATGATTGGTCGCACTGACGAAGTTTTTGGCGCGCTTGACGTCGCGCTCGACAAGATCACGGGCACCTGCCTCATCATAGGGGTGTGCCGTGCCGGCAATCATCCGCGTATCCTTGACGATGAAATCGATGACCTGAGCGTCGTCGGTCCAATCGATGCTCTCGCCTGCCGCTGCGTGCTCCATGTAGCTATCGCTGGTCTGCGGTAGAGCAGAGGTGTCGATGCCGATCGGCGTGGTGGAGATCAGCGTCAGCGTTCTCACCCGCGCTGGATGGGCAAGGGTTGCGATCTGCGCGATCATCCCGCCCAGCGACATGGCGACCAGATGGGCGCTGTCGATGCCGTAAGCGTCGAGCACATGCACTGCGTCTTCGGCCATGTCGTCCATCGTATAGGGAGAGCTGCCCGGCTCATAGAAGGTCGAAAGGCCGGTGTCGCGATTGTCATAGCGGATGACATAGCGGCCCTGGGCGGCGAGCCGCCGGCAAAACGCCTCGGGCCACCACAGCATTGAAGCCATGGCTCCCATGATAAGCAGAGTGGGCTGATCGGTCGGGTCGCCAAAAACCTGCGTGGCAATCTCCACACCGTCAGCCATGATGATTCGTTCACTCATTTCGGTTGTTCCTCCCCTTGCAGAATATCTGATTGCATTTCGCAACTGGTTTTGTTATCCCATACCGATCTTGATATGCAACCGGTTTCCCAAGGGGATCGATAGGAACGATAATCGTTGAGGTTGCCCCATCAACCAAGTGACCGAGACAGAACCAAGCGAGGGTGGAGATGTTGAATCGTGCTGACTTCTATGACGCGGAATTAAAACGGCACAACGGTCATTTGCGCGCCGCCGCCAGCGTTGGAGTACGTGACCGCGTGCTCGATATCGGTTGCGGGGCGGGACAATCGACGCGTGAGGCTGCCCGTATCGCGGTGGAAGGCGACGCGATCGGCGTGGATACGTCCTCGGAGATGCTTGAGGTTGCGCGACGGCGCTCCAAAGAAGCGGGCTTGCAAAATATTGCGTTTGAAGAGGGTGATGCCCAGTATCACGCATTTCCTGCTGCCAGCTTCGATCTCTGCATCAGCCGGTTTGGCGTGATGTTCTTTGCCGATCCGGCGGCGGCGTTTGCCAATATCGCCCGCGCGCTGCGTCCAGGCGCGCGCCTTGCATGGATGGTGTGGCAGAGCCAGGCGCGCAACGAGTGGTCTGGTGCCATTCGGCGAGCCCTGGCCCCGGAAACCGCAGTTTCCGCAAATGCCCTCACACCGTTCTCACTCGGCGATCCCACCATCGCCACAGAACTTCTGAGCACGGCCGGCTTTGTTTCGATCGATTTTATCGACGTGCGGGAACCGGTCTTCTATGGCTCCAACGTCGATGCGGCGTTTGATGCGCTCATCAATCTCTATCTTGTGAAGGATGCGCTTTCGCGAACCGAGGAAGCGCCTGACAAGGCATTGCAGCGGCTACGCGATCTACTGGGCGCGCATATGACCACGGAGGGCGTACTCTTTGACTCGCGTGCATGGATTATCACCGCTCGGAGGGGATAGGGTGGTTGACATTGGATGCTCGGATGAGCCAGCCTCCCGTTCCCACCCGATTACTTGGATGTGCTCTAACGCTTTGTTATTATCGTGCTTTGGAACCAATGACGCGCGAAACTGTTCATATATAACTTTGATACGACGCTGACGTCGTGCCCGGCCGGCTGGGTTAAGCGGCGCTCTAGAGGAATAGCTCATCATGAAGATTTCGTCCGGATTTCGTTCAGTCACGGTTGCCGCCATCGCTGCCGCGGGAATTGGCTTTGCCAGTGCCGCGCATGCCGACAGCGGCACGATCCGTTTCGCCGTTTACAAGGCGGCCTTCTTCGTCGGTGGCTCCGGAGGCGAGGGCACGTTGACCTTCCACGGTCGCAAATATCCGGTCTCGATCGGCGGCATCTCGGGCGGCCTCGCCTTCGGGGCCTCCAAGACCTATTTCCAAGGCACGGTGCGCCACATTCGCCGCGCCCAGGATGTGTCGGGGATCTATGGTGCAGCGGGTGGCGGCGGCGCAGTCGGCAAAGGGGCTCAGATGATCGTCATGACCAATGACAAGGGCGCCCAACTCGAACTCACAGGCAGGCAGGTAGGCCTGCAGATCAACGCCGATATCAGCGGTCTGAGCATCACGGTGAAGTAAGGGCGCCACGCCTTTCGTGATACCCCGGATGCGTCCGATTTGCTGAATTGAGCGATTGGGCACGTCCGGGAAAGGTACCCAGAGTGCCTTCGCGCCGGTTGCGATACGGCGCAACATTCGCGGATTGAACGCCGCCGCTTCAAGCGATCGCGGCTCGGCTTGCGACCGGACTATGGCAGGTGTCGCCAGCGGCCTGCCGGGCGTCAGTCGCGCAATATGGACAGCCCCGCCAGAAGCGGAGCGTATGCGGCGAGCCTGCGGAATACGAACTCCGTGAAGAGCCGCACGCGCTTCGTCTTACGTGTCTCCCCCTGCGTGAGAAGCCAGAGCGTTCCATGCATGTGCAGGTCGGTGCCCGGCACCCTCACCAGGAGGGGGTCGGCATCTCCGACGAAGCACGGCAGTGTCGTCATCCCGAGCCCTTGCCGTACTGCAACGATCTGCGCCTCGCCGTCCGTGGTCCTGAACGGAACCCCTGTGGTGCGAACCTCGCCCTCGCTGGCCCAATCCGGAATTCCATGAATGCTTATGACGATCCACCGGACGGGATCCGGCGCACCCGAATGCCATGCGGCCAGTCGATCGCGAGACATGTAGACGCCGCTGAAGAGCTCCGGTCCCTTCAGGCCGTGAAGATTGAGCGGCAGGGTTTTGCGGTCGTAAACGACGCGGATCGCGACATCGGCCTCTCGGTTGGTCAGATTTGCCAGCTCGCCGGACGACACGATGTCCATCTCGATGTCCGGATGCAGATGCGCGAAATCGGCGAGATCCGGCATGAGCAGATGTGTCGCAAGGGTCGGAGCCAACGTCACCCGCAGAAGTCCGCGCACGCTCTGGTCGCGACCGAAGACGCGTGTCTCCAGCTGGTGCGACGACGCTTCCATCTCGTTTGCGAGCTCGAGGACCTCCTCGCCCGCCGCCGTCAGGCGGTAGCCCGAAGGCAGCTTTTCGAACATCTGCGCCCCGAGGCGTTCCTCGAGCTGAGCGATGCGTCGCAGCACGGTCGAGTGATACACCCCAAGGCCCTCGGCCGCAGCCCGCACTGAGCCTCCGCGCGCCACGGCAAGAAAGTAGCGAATGTCATCCCAGTCGATCATGGTGCAATCCGGCACCACGCGGTGCGCCTTCCAAAGCTCGTATTTAACGCATCGTACAGCAGTACAGGCGGTCATCATAGCTTTTGCCGAAGAGCGCGGCCCGATTCCGAACGGCGGACACCGATCGTCGCGGCAGGCACCAGTCGTCCAACCGGATCAATTTTGCACCACCGATGTGCGCGCTTCCGCACTCAACAACTGACGCCGGCGGACCCATTTCGAGGTCCTCGGAGGCAGATATTGTCCCGACACCACGAAAGGAGAAATCATGGGAAAGCTTGAGGGTAAGGTTGCAGTCATCACGGGTGGATCGAGCGGCATGGCGCTGGCGAGCGCCAAGCGGTTCGTTGAAGAAGGCGCCTATGTCTTCATCACGGGCCGGAAACAGGAGGCGCTGGACGAGGCCGTCAAGCTGATCGGCCGGAACGTGACCGGCGTGCGCGGCGACGCGGCCAATCTCGACGATCTCGACCGCCTGTTCGACACGGTCAAACGGGAAAAGGGCAAGATCGATATCCTGTACGCGAGCGCCGGCATGGGCGAAGCCGTCCCTCTGGGCGAGATTACCGAGCAGCATTTCGATGCGGCCTTCGGCCTGAATGCGCGCGGCACCCTGTTTACGGTTCAGAAGGCGTTGCCGCTGTTCAACGATGGCGGATCGATTTTCATGACCGGGTCGGTTGCTTCGATCAAAGGTTTTCCGGGTTACAGCGTGTATGCGGCGAGCAAGGCGACGTTGCACGCATTCGCACGCGGGTGGCTCAACGAACTGAAGGGCAGGAATATCCGGGTGAACGTGCTGCACCCGGGGCCGATCGCCACGCCGATGCAGGACCAAGTCCTCACCGAGGAGGCGAAGCAGATGTTCGAATCTCTGATCCCGCGGGGAAAGATGGGTCGTCCTGAGGAAATTGCGGCGGCCGCGCTGTTTCTTGCTTCAGACGATTCGAGCTTCGTGAATGGGGTGGAGTTGTCTGTCGACGGCGGCTTCTCGGCCATCTGAACTCGCGCCGGAGCGCCACACAACGAAACGGATAATCCGGCGCTGTTGAAGGCCGGGGAATCAATATCAACACGGATTGGAGAAGTATCATGAGCTATGCGATTGTAGGATTCGGGAGGATAGGCCAGGCCCTTGCCCAGGCCTTCGCCCGTAACAACATCGAGGTGGCCGTCGCGAGCCGCCGGCCGGCCGAGGTGTTGGCGCCGCAGGCTCGGGCGATTGGACCCACGGTCGCCGCAAAGTCGCTGCGGGATGCACTCGAGGCTGACACGATCATCTTGGCGGTCCCGTTCGGGGAGTATCGCGAGGTTGCGAAGGCCCTGTCGAGCTGGAAAGGCAAGACGGTCATCGACGCGATGAACGCGTTTCCAGTCCCTGAAGAGCTGGACGGCCTCCCGTCCTCCGCCTTCGTTGCGGAGGCGTTCACGGGCGCCAAGCTCGTGAAAGGTTTCAATCACTTGATCGCAGCCACCCTGGCTACCGATCCGGTCGTCGAGGGCGGCCACCGGGTCGTCTTTCTGTCGAGCGACGACCCGGACGCGATCGCTCCCGTGGCGGCCTTGGCCAAACAACTCGGGTTCGCACCCGTCGAGCTGGGAAAGTTCGACGAGGGTGGCGCGCTGGTGCACGCACGCGGCCGCACTTGGGGCCAGCTCATCTTCCAGGATTTGTTCAAGAAGGAGCAGTAATCGATCTACGGACGTGTGATCGACGCCAAGAACTGGTCGCGCGCTAACGTGTTGGAGCAGCGCGCGACCGAATATTTGTCGGCTCCCCCGGTACTCCCGTCTATTCCCACTCGATTGCTCTAAATTTAGTTAAGCCATTGACATCTCTAGGTTTTTTATTCGTTGCCGCGCAAAAAGCCGACCCATGGGCCGTCAAAACGTTACAGTTTTGATTTCAAAGGGAAAAATAGCACGAAAATTTTTGTGCGGTTTCGGCATCTATCGAAGTCGATCGCTTTTCCGGACCCACTGGCCCTCAGCAAGCGGAGGCCCCGCAGGCGGCAGCGGCGAAATAGTCAGAGCCAGCGGCGAACCTCGGCCTTGTAACGGCGGTAGTCGTCGCCGAACTTCGCTTCGAGGTAGCGCTCCTCGCGGGCGATCACCTGCGTCTGGATTGCGATCAGCACCAACGGGAGCAAGGCGAAGGCGATCGGCCCGTCGAAGCCGATCGCGAGGCCCGCATAGACAAGCGCCATGCCGAGATACATGGGATTGCGAGTCCACCGATAAGGGCCGGTCGTCGCGATGAGGGTCGTTGGCTGCGACGGCCGAACATTGGTGCCCAGCCGCCGGAACAGCCCCGCCGCCGCAAGCATCACCGCCGCGCCGGCAACGAACAGCAGCGCGCCTGCTGCGATCAGCGACCGCCAGTCGGTGCCGAAAGAGCGCAGGGTGACGAACCGCTCCGCCGCCAGCCCCAACAGCAGCGCTCCCAGATAGATGAAGGGCGGAGGGAAGCGCACACCCGCGCTGTCCGGTTCGACGGCCATGTTCATCTCCAATCTGCGCTCTCAAACCAGCATCGACTGCTGGGCGAAGATACCCGCCATCGCGCCGTGCGACGATGCCAGGGTGACCGATGGCGGCGTGATGGGGTTGGCGAGGTCGCCGGCGGCGTAGATGCCGGGCATGCTGGTTTCGCGGCGCTCGTCGACCTTGAGGATGATGCCGAGAGGTGTTTTGACCGTGGCGAGCCCCAGTGATTCATGCAGGCTTGCGGACGGCTTGTTGCGCGGATGCGCGAACAGGATGTCGACCGCGACATCGGGGCCGGTATCGAGCTTGACGGTGGCGTTCTGGGCCCCGCGTTGGGCGATCCCAGTGATCCGGCCATCGACGACAGGGACGTTGCGGCGAGCCAGATCGGCCCGGATATCGGGCGGAATATCGTGACCATCGGCGAAGACCGTCAATCTGTCGGTCCAATCGTGGAACAGCCTGACCTGATTCATCGACTGCGGGCCGGACCAGACGAGACCCCAATGCTGGCCGGCGACTTCAAAGCCGTCACAATAGGGGCAGGGCACAATGGATGTGCCCCAGCTTTCGGCGAACCCCGGAACATTGGGCATCTGGTCGACAACGCCATAGCTCAGGATCAGGCGGCGCGCGCCAAGGCTTTCGCCATCGCCAGTGAGGACGGAGAAATTGTCGATGGCGCCGGAGATGCTGTCGGCCCGGGCATTGACCAGCCTGATCGTGGGATAGCGCGCCAGCTGCTGCCGCGCCTCGGCCAGGATGTCCAGCGGTGGCTTGTGATCGTGGCCGAGCAGACCATGCGAGTGGCCGGCGAAGCGGTTGCGCGGCAGGCCGGTATCGAGAACGGTGACCTTGCGGCGGGCACGGCCGAGCTGCAGGGCGGCGGCGAGGCCGGCAAAGCTGCCGCCGATGATGATGACGTCATCCATGGTGATGGGCTCCGTGTTGAGGATGGAGGGGAGTGGGTTTGGTCTGGCGCGAAATAGCGTCCAGCGATACGCGCTCGAGACGGGCAGCGAGCAGGGCTCCGGCATCGCCGAGACTGTCGCCGATCACTGTATTGACCGGCCGGACGATGCCGCATTCGATATCGCCGAGCGGCCTCGGGAAACTTGATTTGGAGGACATTGTTAAAACCCACCCATTGGCTTGCACATTTTGGATACTGTATGGTATCGTAATCCAAGAATTGGGATACTGTCAAGGACTGTAATTATCGTGACCCAAAACAGCCAGGCCCGGCGCGGCCGCCCCGCCAACGAGGCGCTTAGCCAAACGATAGTCGACGCCGCATGCGAACTCTTTGTGGAATTGGGTTTTCAAGCGACGACATTGGACAAGGTCGCCCAGCGAGCGAGGATATCCAAGCTCAGCATCTATCGGCACTTCGAGAACAAGGAGGCGCTGTTCAGCGCAGCCATCGCAGCCCACTGCCAACAGTTTGCACCTCAGGCTCTTATTGAAAGCGTCGGCGGTTCGGCAGAACATCAACTCATGGCGGTTGGAACATACCTGCTTCGCACGCTGTTGAGCCCGGACGTCCGCAGTGTCGAAGCCATGATCATGGCCGACAAGACGAATCAAAATTCATTAAGCAAGCTCCATTACGAAGCAGGCCCCGCCTATGTCATCGCCCAAATCGAGGCCCTATTACGTCAGTTACACGCGAAGGCGGCTCTGAACGTGCCCGATCCTCTCCGGTCCGCCCGCTTGTTTGCCGCGCTTATCAAAGGATCCGATCTCCTGATTATCGCACGCTTCGATCAGGCGAGAGCAGAGGACGACAACGAAATCGAATCCTATTGCCGGTCGGCTGTCGCCATGTTCATCGCTGCGCACGGTGGCAACGACCAGGCTGGCGGATAGCCCCAGCAACTCTCTCGGCAACAGCACGAAGTTCATTTTCGTATTCGACGAGGATCTTCTGCACCCAGCGCAAAATTGAACTTCACTCCCACTCGATCGTGCCCGGCGGCTTCGATGTCACGTCATAAACGACGCGGTTGATGCCGCGGACTTCGTTGATGATGCGGGTCGCGGCGCGGCCGAGGAATTCCATGTCGTAGTGGTAGAAGTCGGCGGTCATGCCGTCGACGGAGGTGACGGCGCGCAGTGCGCAGACGAATTCGTAGGTGCGGCCGTCGCCCATGACGCCGACGGTCTGGACCGGCAGCAGCACGGCGAAGGCCTGCCAGATGGCGTCGTAGAGGCCGGCCTTGCGAATTTCGTCGAGATAGATGGCGTCGGCTTCGCGCAGGATCTCCAGCTTCTCGCGGGTGATGCCGCCCGGGCAGCGGATGGCAAGACCCGGACCTGGGAAGGGATGGCGGCCGATGAAGCTGTCGGGCAGGCCGAGCTCCTTGCCGAGCGCGCGCACCTCGTCCTTGAAAAGTTCACGCAGCGGCTCGACGAGCTGCATGTTCATGCGCTCCGGCAGGCCGCCGACATTGTGGTGCGACTTGATGGTGACCGAGGGACCGCCGGTGAAGGAAACGCTTTCGATGACGTCGGGATAGAGCGTGCCCTGGCCGAGGAAATCGGCGCCGCCGAGCTTCTTGGCTTCCTCTTCGAAGGTCTCGATGAACAGACGTCCGATGATCTTGCGCTTGGTCTCGGGGTCGCTGACGCCCTCCAGCTCGCCGATGAAGCGCTCGGAAGCGTCGACATGCAGCAGATGCAGATTGTAGTGCTCACTGAACATGGCGACGACATTGGCCGCCTCGTCCTTGCGCATCAGGCCATGGTCAACGAGGATGCAGGTAAGCTGGTCGCCGACCGCCTCGTGGATCAGGAGGGCCGCGACGGAGGAATCGACGCCGCCGGAGAGCGCGCAGATGACGCGCTTGTCGCCGACCTGATCACGGATCGCCTGCACCGCCTTGGCGCGATAGGCCGACATCGACCAGTCGCCCTTGATCCCTGCGATATTGTGAATGAAGTTGCCGATTAGCTTGGCGCCGTCGGGCGTATGCACCACTTCCGGATGGAACTGCACGCCGTAATATTTGCGCTTCTCGTCGGCGATGAAGGCATAGGGGGCGTTCGAGGACGTGGCGACGACTTCGAAACCGTCTGGCAGCGCGGTGACGCGGTCGCCATGGCTCATCCACACCTGATGACGCGAACCGGAGGACCACAGGCCCTCGAACAGCGCGCAATCCTTGTTGACGTCGAGGAAGGCGCGGCCGAATTCGCGGTGATGGCCGCTTTCGACCTTGCCGCCGAGCTGCATGCACATGGTCTGCTGGCCGTAGCAGATACCGAAGACCGGCACGCCGCTGTCGAAGATGATCTGCGGCGCTCTAGGCGAGCCTTCGTCCACGGTCGAGGCCGGGCTGCCGGAGAGGATCACGGCCTTTGGCTGCAGCCGCTTGAAGCCGGCGTCGGCGGATTGGAAGGGGACGATCTCGCAATAGACGCCCGCTTCGCGCACGCGCCGTGCGATGAGCTGCGTTACCTGGCTGCCAAAATCGACGATGAGAACGGTATCGGGCTGTGCTGTCTGGGTCATGGCGAGCCTTTAATGAAAAGCGCTTTCGCTGGCAATCGGGCAAATCGCGGCGGAGCCGAATTTATTGTCCCGATTGTCCTCAATTCTAGCGGTTTCCGGTCCTTTAGAACCAGAATACGCCGTCTTCAAGGGCGGTGAACAGCCCGTCGACGGCATTGGAAAGCTTGCGGTCGATGATATGCAGATATTCCGTCCAGTCGGAAATATGCTGCAGATCGACCTTTCCGTCGGAAATGCCGCGCAGCCCGATCAGCGGTCGGCCAAAGGCCTGGCAGGCGCGCAGCACGGCATAGGTCTCCATCTCCACCATCTCGGCAGCGATCCGGCTATAGGCCTCCGCGCCGGAAATGATGTTGCCGCCGGTCGAAAGGCTGGCCTCCGGAACGCCGGGAATGCGTAAAGGCAATTCTATGGTGGCGGGCAGGTCGAGGAAGGGCGTGCGGCCCTTCTCGAAACCAAGCGGCGAGGCATCCATGTCGCGATAAGACACGGAGGTGGCCTGATAGACTTCCGTCTGTTCCAGCCTGGCGGAACCGGCCGATCCCAGCGATACCACGAGGTCGGGAAGGTCGTCCTGCGCTTCGAGCCGTGCAAGCGTGCGTGTCAGGACAACCGCTGCCTCGACCGGGCCGACGCCGGTGATCAGCGGTTCGAAGCGGGACCGCAAGAAGGGGCCATATTCGGCTTCGGCCGCCATCACGAACAGGATGGATTTTCCCGATACGCGCTTCAGTTCGAATGTCATCCGGTAATTCCCTCTCGGCCCCGTATGACCATCATTGTCCCGGTCATGGAGGCAATCAGCTTGGCAGGTCCATCGCCGATGGCATAGCCACGCCCGTCGGCAACGATGATGGTATTGCCCGGCTTGGTCACTTCGCCACGAAACAGAAAGCGCTCTCCGCGTCCCGGCGACATCAGATTGACCTTGAATTCGATGGTGAGGATCGAGGCTGTGGGGTCGATGAGGCTATAGGCCGCGAAACCGCAGGCCGAATCCAGCGCCGCCGAGATGATGCCGGCATGCAGGATGCCGTGCTGCTGCGTCAGCTTGACGTCGAACGGCAGCTCGATCTCGACCATGCCATGTTCGACGCGCGTCAGTTCCGCGCCGATCGTCGCCATCGCCGCCTGCCGCTCGAAACTCGTCCTGATGCGCGCCCTGTAGTCGCCGCTGTTTTCCCCGGTCATGCTGTTCCCTTTCGCGGGTGCGAAATTGGCATGGCGGCGCCGTTTGGACAAGGCTTATGCGGCGGAAATCGATCTCGGGGAAATGATGCAGCCGCGACATTGTTTTTCCATGATGCGCGGTTTTCAGTATGTTCAGCAAGAGATTCGAGATGGAGCTTAAATGGCGACGATCCTGCAATCGACCAAAGCCTATGAAAGCTGGATGCGGGCACAGCTCGGCGCCGATCTGGTGGTGGCCGATCTCGAGAAGAAGTACAAGAAGATGAAGAGTGGCGGCTTCGTCTTCCTGCGCGCCACCTATTGGCGCTGGGCCGAGACCATCTTCGACATCTGCCCCGACCTTGCGGATGCGCCGCAAGTGCTGGCGATCGGCGACACGCATCTGGAAAATTTCGGCACCTGGCGCGACGAGGAGGGGCGGCTGGTCTGGGGCGTCAACGATTTCGACGATGCCGCGACCATGCCGTATATGCTCGACCTGGTGCGGCTGGCGGCGAGTGCGATCCTGGCGCGCGGCGATGACGGCCCGACGCCGCGTGTCATCGCCGATGCGATTCTGGGCGGCTATCGGCGCGGCCTGCAGAAGCCCTCGGCGGTTATTCTGGAGCGTGACTACAAATGGTTGCGCAACGCGGTGATCCTGTCGAACGCCGAGCGCAAGGCATTCTGGGATAAGTTTCGTGACCTGCCGCCGACGGTCAAACCGGTGCCGGAGCCTTATCTCGATGCTCTGCGACGGTCGCTGCCGGACCCGACACTGACCTTCGTCCCCAAGCCGCGCACCGCCGGCACCGGCAGCCTCGGTCGTCCGCGTTTCGTCGCCGATGTCGAATGGCGTGGCGGACCGGTGCTGCGCGAGGTCAAGGCGTTGGCCCAATCCGCGTGGTCGCTGCGGCACAACCCATCGAACACGGCAATCTACACGGGCATCATCGCCGCCGGCCGGACGCGCGCTCCCGATCCGCGCTATCAGGTGACCGGCAAACTATTGGTCCGCCGCCTGTCACCGAACAGCCGCAAGATCGAAGTCGTGGGCGATGCGCAGATCCTGCTGTCACCCGACATGCTCGACCTGATGGGCTTCGAGATCGCCAATTGCCAGGCCGACGACGCGTCGCGCATTCCGGGAATTCTGGCGGATCTCGACAAGCGCGGTGGCGATTGGCTGAGGATCTCAGCCAAGGCGGCGGCTGCGGCGATTAGCGTGGAGCAGGCGGAGTTTGCCAAGCGGTGGTGAGGTAGATGCGGGGCCAACGTCGCATGCCTCAGCCACGCCCGATCCGCACGATATGCTGATCCCAGGCCACATCGCTGCGCTGCCCCAGAAACTCGCCGCGATAGGACGACACCGCGAACCCATGTTCTGCCGGCGCGATCCCCGCCGCATCCGCTACGCTCTCGACCTTCAGCACCGCCCCGGTCTTCGCGTCCAGCGTCACGGAGGTGCCTTCGACCGGCGATGTCACGCCGACGAGGTTGTCGGCGCGGTTGACGGCGATGGCGCCGACATAGTTGCCGAGCGCGCGGGTGGTGTCGTCGGGCAGGGGAACGAAGGTCAGATCCTCGCCCTTGGCGAAATGGCCGACGAGCGGCGGCAGGTCGTTGCGGCGGCCTTCATACTGACAGGCGAACCAGATGCGGCCGGTGGCGTCGATATCGACGTGCCGGGTGGAGACCTGGGCGTATTGTGGCGGCAGGGCATGCTTTTCGATCAGCCGGCCGCTTGCCGCGTCGATCAGCGTCAGCGACGGCTCCATGTGGTCGAGATTGAGCTTGGTGCGCCCGAAATCCGGATGCGTCTCGATACCGCCATTGGCGACGATCAGCAGCTTGCCGTCGTCCGAAACGGTCATGTCGTGCGGCCCGGTGCCGTAGGTCTCGTATTCGCCGATGCGGGTAAAGCGGTTGCGGGCGTCGTAGATGCCGATCATGCCCTTGTTGGCGTCGAAATCGTTCTCGCTGGCATAGAGCAGCTTACCGTCAGGCGAAAACGTGCCGTGACCGTAGAAATGCCGACCCTCGCGCGCGGTGATGACGATAGGCTCGCCCTTGTTCCAGGGATCGAAGATCATCGCATAGGTGCCGGGCCGGCGGGCAAAGGCGACGGTCTTGCCGGTCGCCTTCGAAAAGGCCATGCCGTGGGCGCGGGCGGGCAGGGCTATCAGGTCGATAATCTCACCGCGCTCGCTGACTGTCGCGACGGCAAAGGAGCCGTCAGCGGCGCGCATACCGGAGGCATAGACCGCGTCGGCCCGCTCCAATGCCATCAGCGCGCCGGGCTTCAAGGCCGCCAGGAAGGTCAGCCCCGCCGCCTTGACGAAGGCCCTGCGGTCGATCAGCGCGCTCCGCATCGCCGTCAGTCTCCGTCGGCGAAGGAGAAGCCGGCGGAAAGGCCGATCGCGCCGCCGTAGTTGTCGCTGAAGCCGGTGGTGAGGTCGCGGGTGTCGGCAAGCAGTCTGTCGATCTTGGCGCGGTCGGCATCGCTGGCGATCGCTGCGTCGATATCGGGATTGATCGTCGGTGCGGTGGCGATCAGCTTGTCGAGAAGCGCGTCGATCTTGCCGGCCATGTCGCGCTTGTCGGCGGGCAGGAGGTCGGCCATCCCAGCCTTTTCCCAGAGCGCCTTCAGCCCTTCGAGATTGGCGGTGAGCGAGGTCCAGGTGTTGCCGGAGCGCCAGTAGATCGCCATTTTCGGCCGCGCTGCCGCCGGATCGCCCTTGTAGAAGGTTTCCAGCCGCTGGTCGCGCACGTTGCCGGCACCATGAACGAGGATGCCGAGCAGCGCCGTCACCGCCTCCTTGTTGTCCATGAATTCTTCGCTGTCCTTGCCGGGGTTCTTCCAGGACTTCTGCACGCCGTTCGGATCATCCCATTCGTCGGCGATTTCCTTGGAGACATTCTCGATATTGCCGGCAATGGCAGCGCCATAGCGGCAACGGAAGCCCTGCTTCTCGGAGCTGAGAACGCTGGAACCGTTGCCATAGAGCACATATTCCAGCGCCGTCATGCTCATCAGCGCCACGCTCTTGCCGGCGACGGCCTCGACGGTGGTGTCGTGCTCGTCGGCCTTGGCGATCAGCGCCTGTACCTGCTTCAAACCAACGCCCTTGCGGTCGGGGTAGAAGAGGATGTGCTCGAAGCGGTTCTTTTCGATGATCGGCCCGGTCTGCACGATCTCGATGCGCGACCAGCTCTTTACCGTATCGCCGAAGGCGGACTGTGCGGCGGAAAGGCTTGCCGCGGACGGATCGGCGCAAAGCGCCTTCATTGCGGTCGTCAGCTTCGAGGCGCTGTCATGAACGGCGCGGTAACCGGGGCGGATGACGTCGTCGATTGCCTTCTGCATCACTCCCGGCACGGCCGCCTCGTTCAGGCCGGCGCCGTTGGTCGTTGCCTCCTGGGCGCCGGCAGGCAGTGCCGTGAGGCTAAGAAGGAGGCTTGCGGCAAGCGGCTTGGCAAGGGATGTCCAGGGGCGCATCAGAGAGACTCCAGAAAGTTGATGAGGGCTTGCCTGTCGTCCGGCGGCAGGTTTGTGAAGGTATTGCGGGCTTTCTCCGCCTCTCCCCCATGCCAGAGGATGGCTTCGGTCAATGTGTGGGCGCGGCCGTCGTGCAGGTAGGCTTGCCGACCGCTCACCGTCTGCGTCAGGCCTATACCCCAGAGTGGTGGCGTGCGCCAATCGCGGCCGGATGCCACACCCACCGGCTGGCCGTCCGAGAGGCCGTCGCCCATGTCGTGCAGCAGGAAATCGGAATAGGGCCAGATCAGCTGGAAGGCCTGAGCCTTATCCTTGCCGTCGCTGCCCTTGAGATCGTCGCGCGTGACGAATTTCGGCGTATGGCAGGCGGGACAGCCGGATTGATAGAACATGTCCTTGCCGCGCAGCACATCGGGAAAGCTCGCCTTGCGGCGGGCGGGCACGGCGAGGTTTTCCGAGTAGAAGGTGACGAGATCGAGGATCGGTCCCGGAGCCTCCGTATCGCCGAGGCGCTTCTGCACGCCGGTCGGCATGGAGAGGCATTTCGGCTGCTTGACCGTGCAATCGCCATAGGGATCCGGCCGGTCGGGGGTGGAAATGCCGATATCGGCGGAGAACGCGCTGGCCACCTGATCGCGCACGCTCGCATTCTGCGCTTTCCAGCCGAAGCGGCCGAGCGCAAGTTCGCTGGTGCGATGATCGCGGACGATGGCGGCGCGGCCGCGAATGCCGTCGCCGTCCCGGTCGTCCGGGTCGGCATGGGCGAGGATGTCGGCTTCCGGAATGGCTTCGATGAGGCCAAGGCCGATCATCGGCGGCGCGATGCGTGCCGAGAGCGTCGTCGTCTCGCCGAGCGGGCCATAGGCAAGGTCGGCCACGGTATAATGCGGCTTGCGCAGCGTGACGGTCTCGCCGCCCGAAAGCGTCACCGTCTCCTCGGAATAGCTGACGGCCACCTTGCCCTCGGCGGCAAGGCCCGGCACGGCGAGATCCTGCAATTGCACGCCATAGGTAGCGTCGGGGAAGTTGATCGCCTTGAACTCCCGGAGTGCCTGTTCCTCCTCCGGCGTGATCGCCGGCCGTGCCAGGCGCAGCACCATCGATGTGGCGGCGGTTCCCGCCGCAT
>NZ_AJVM01000042.1:0-31965 GCF_000281735.1 Rhizobium sp. AP16
GCCAGCGCCGTGCGCGTGGCGACAGATGGAGAATATTCCTCCGACCTGCCGAAGCTCACCCTGCCGCAACGGCAGGTCCCGATCGTCGTCCGCTTCTCACCCGAGACGCGGACCAGTCTCGACGACATCAAGAACATGCGGGTAGCCGGCACCAATGGAAGTGTCGATCTCGGATCCATCGCCGACATCCGGATCGGCGGCAGCCCGTCTCAGATCGACCGCATCGATCGCATGCGTAATGTCACGGTTTCCGTCGAACTTAACGGCCGTATCCTGGGCGACGTCCATGGCGAGGCTAAGGCGCTGCCGGCGCTCCAGCGCCTGCCACCGGGCGTCACCCTTGTGGAACAGGGCGAACTTCAGCGCAGTTCGGAACTGTTCCAGAGTTTCGGCCTGGCAATGGCGATTGGGGTGTTCTGCATCTATGCGGTCCTCGTGCTGCTTTTCCATGACTTCCTGCAGCCGTTCACCCTGCTGATGGCTCTGCCGCTCTCGCTCGGTGGCGCGTTGGTACCGCTTGTCGTGACCGGGACCAGTTTCTCGATGTCGGTCGTCATCGGCTTGCTGATGCTGATGGGCGTAGTGACGAAGAACTCCATCCTGCTCATCGAATATGCGATCATGGCACGCCGTCAGGGCATGCCCAGGCTCGATGCTTTGGTGGATGCCTGCCACAAGCGGGCGCGGCCTATCGTCATGACCACCATTGCCATGGCATCGGGCATGCTTCCAGCCGCTCTTAGTTTGACGGGCGGTGATTCAAGCTTCCGGCAACCAATGGCCATCGTGGTCATCGGCGGGGTGATGATGTCGACCCTGCTTAGCCTCATCGTTATCCCGGTCATTTTCACTTTCGTGGATGACCTGGAAGAGCTTCTCAAGCGTCTCCTGCGCCGGCTCGGCTTCGGTCACGAAGTCCCCGAGCAGGAACCGCATGATGCGTCCAATGATCGCGAAGCCATTGCCTTTAAGCCTGGCCATGCAAAGCAAGGGCACGGTCATAGATGATCCTCTATCGGCGTGCGATGGGTCAGATGGCCTCCTGTCAAGCTGAGACTATGCTTGGCGGCGTTCATGCAACCTCTTCGGTCGAGTTTCCTCCCCCGGAACGAGACCGCGGGACGTATACCCTCGCAGGCGGCGCCGCCCCGCCGCCTGCGCGTCCTGCCATCCAACAGGGAAGAGGCTAATGTCTCACCTCCGATCAATCTGGCTCTTTAAGAGGAGCTTGACGCGAGCGCTTATCGTCTTGCTCCCTTTCGTATTCATCTTGTCCGGATGCATGCAAACGCTGGACAGGGCTGCCGATGCGCGCGAGGCGGACCAAGCCGCGATCACCGGCTATGGCGAGATCCGGACCTATCTTGATGCTCGGCTCGACGAAGCGCCACGCGATGTCTCGAACTGGGCGCCGGCGACCAAACGGAATAGACTCGACGGACTGATGATCTCGGGCGGTGGCGCAGGCGGTGCCTTTAGCGTCGGCGTGCTCTCGGCCTGGAGCGCAGCCAAGACCCGCCCACGGTTCGATGTTGTGACCGGCGTCAGCACTGGCGCGTTGATCGCACCCTACGCGTTTCTCGGATCGGCCTATGACGATACTCTTATCGATCTCTACACCAGCGGCATCGCCCAGGAACTGGTGCGAACCAAAGGTGTCGTCGGTCTATTCGGATCGAGCCTGTTAAGGGCCGGGCCACTGAGACAGATGATCGAGCGCTTCATCACGCCCGCGATCCTGCAGCAGGTTGCCGCCGAACACCGCAAAGGCCGCCGTCTCTTTATCCTGACGACCAATCTCGACACCCAGCGTGCCGTCGTGTGGAACATGGGCGCCATCGCCAATAGCGGCCGACCGGACGCCCTCAAACTATTCCAGGACGTTCTCACGGCATCGGCAAGCATCCCGGGTGTTTATCCGGCAGTGATGATCAAGGCGGAGTCGGGAGGACGTCAATTCGAGGAAATGCATTCGGATGGCGGCTCCTCGTCACAGGTCCTCATGATTCCGCAAGCTTTCCTGACGAGCTCCCACCCTCTTCTGCCCACCAAGGGGCAGGCCGTCAATTTCTACGTGATCGTCAACAACGCCCTGATGCCGGAATTTGCCACCACGCCGGACAAGACGTTGCCCGTGATCGTTAGGGCATACTCCATCTTCGTCAAATCGCAGACGCAAAGCGCTCTGACGGCCCTCTACAACTATTCCAAATTGACCAGGGCACGTTTCCACCTCGCGTCGATCGATGCTCAAGTCCCTTATTCGATGTTCGATCCGTTCAACACCAACTATATGCGGGCCGTTTACAATCTCGGCTATGCGGAATTCGTCGCCGGAACCCTCTGGAAAGACAAACCGGTTTTTCGCTGATGAAGATGCGAGGAGATGGGCAATCGTCCGTGGCTCTCGATCGTTTCTGCAATTCTGGATCGCAAGTGAATCCTTAGCTGAAAGCGACACGGGTGTGGCTTTCCACTCTACAGTCGCGACAAGGAGAGGGCTCGCCCGTTGGCAGGGCTGGCCATGCTGCAGCATGCGCATATTTGGATGTCTCGCAAAACAGATTTTGGCAGTCTATTGGTTGCAAAAGCCGGTTTCCCAAGCCTTTGAAGTCGAGCTTCAGACGTTTGAATGCCGCCACCTGCCTGTCGGTTACCTCATAAATTATGTCTTCAGCGGATAGTCTGCCTGTATCGACGAAGTATTTCGCTATACCGTCAAGTGCACCTGGGCCAGCTATGACAAAGTCCGACTCGTTGAAGTCGAGCATGGATGAGTCGTTCAAATCAATCGCATATTGAAATGCGAGGAAGCGGCCAAGTCCGGGATAAAGAACGAGCAGATCGAAGACGTGACGGAGCGCGGCGGCCTTGGCTATCTTCGCGGGCAGCCTGTCGTCCATCATCATTTTGATCAATGCAAGGTGATTTGCGTGTTTCCTGACGAAACCCAACTTTGGTGCTGGCATGATGTAAGCCGCTGAATAGACCATATGACCCGCAGCCATCATCCGGCCCAAAGCGTCAGCGATGTTTGAAAGAGAAGTGTGCGCCCACGACAAAAGTCCAGTGACGCGTTCAAGGTATTCTCACGTCTCAATCTTGTTGATTTGTTGAAAATTTTGAAGACAAGGGTACGAAAGAACATCTCTTCGATGCTTTGCGGCCTTGTATCGTCATACTGAACATGCCGGATAACCCCAGACGGGAAGCCATTCAGATACTTCCCCGTACCGCCACGTCGGGTTCGATAAGGATGTGCTGGGCCTCCTGGCGGCCGTCAATCCGGCTGAGCAGCATTTGCCCTGCTATTCCGCCAAGCCGGGAAGGATTTTGGTCGATGCTGGTCAGCCCGACCAGTGGAATGGCCGCCGGTGGGGAGTTGTCATATCCGATGATGGCGAGATCCTCTGGCACGCGGATACCGCTCATGCGCGCAGCGTTCAGCAGCGGCACCGCGTCCAGGTCTGACCAGACGAAAACGGCGCGGGGCCGATCCTTCGCACGCAGGAAGTCCGCGATGCCTTCACTCCTGTCGGCACCCGGCGCCGGTAGTCGTATGATCCGGGCTTTGGCCCCCAATCCCGCCTGTTCCATTCGCTCGCGATAGCCAATTTCTCGCTGGGCGGCGACCTCCGATGGGCGTGGGTCCGATAACGTATAGCTCAGCATGGCAATATCCTCATACCCGCGGCTAAGAAGGGTCTCGACAGCGAGCGCCGCCCCCTTGTGGTCATTGGAATTGGCCGTGTCGTAGGTCAAAGCTTGCGACTCGTGATGGGCGATCGCTACGATCGGGATCTGCTGGGAATAGCGTTCGACCATCTTGCGGGAGATGCGCGGGGCAATGATCAGCACGCCGTCCATGCGGTTGTCGATCATGGATTCGATCATCGAGGCTTCGATCGGGCTCTTGGAGCGACCGATCCCCACCAGCGCCTTGTAGTTGCTCTGTGAAAAAGTGGCGTTAGCCGCCTCGATCACGCCGGCAAGGAACGGGTTCGATAATTCGACCACCAGGACGCCGATTGTATTCGTGCGACCTCGCATGGCGCGCGCCGCCACGGATGGGCGGTAGTTCAGCTTCTCGATCGAGGTTTCCACCTTCTGTCGCAGAAGGCCGCTGACGCCGTAGGCATTGCGAAGAACTTTGGATACGGCCGCCACCGACACCCCGGCATCTTCAGCGACATGGCGGATCGTAATCCGCTCTTTGGGTGTGCTAACGATTTGATATTTCATCTAAAAATTCACGCTCATCAATTTTTTCAAATTATACGCATGAAACTCTTGCGTGGCAAACGGTAATGTAGAATGATATACATAGAACGATACACACAAATTCGTTTTTCGGCCGCTGGAGGATAAGGTGGCCAGGGGAGGTTGCATTATGAGCATTGTCCAGCGCCACGGCGTCGCCGTGGCTGAAGACCTTATCGATTCCGGTTTCGCGTTTTCCGCATTCATGATTGCGCCTGTCTGTGATGCGGGACAGGGAACTGCCGGAACTTTCGTTTCTCGCCGCTTTTCGCTGGAGCAGCTGCCTTCCGGAGCGACCTTGCGCATCTCGGCGCTCGGCCTTTATCGCGCCTTCATCAACGGTCGCCGCGTTGGGGAGGATCTGCTGACCCCGGGCTGGACCTGCTATGACGACCGCATCGCCTATCAGGTCTATGACGTCACGGCTCTGCTTCTGCCCGGTGAAAACCGCATCGAGATCTGGCTTGGCGATGGTTGGTACAGGAGCCAGCTCATGTGGGCAGCCAGTCCGATCTATGATTGCTGGGGCGATCGGGTCGGCGCGATCGCCGAGTTGAGTGCGGGCGGATCGATCCTTGTGAAGACCGATGAAAACTGGAAGAGCGGCTACACGCCTGTCGTCCGCAACGGTATCTATTTCGGTGAGGACTATGATGCCCGTATCGAAGTGGAAGACGGCGACGGCGTCGAAGTTCTGGCCTTTGACAAGGCACTTCTCGTGCCCCACGAGACCGGAGCGGTCAAGGAACTCGATGCTCTCCCACCCATTGAAAGCTGGGCTGAGAGCGATGGAGGGATCGTCTATGATTTCGGGCAGAACGCGGGCGCCTATATCCGTATCTGCGTCAAGGGCGAAGCGGGGGCCCGCGTTCGCGTCGAGCATTCCGAAGTGCTCGGTCCCGGCCGCCTCTTCGACAATCGCAACTACCGAAGCGCCCGCGCC
The DNA here is from genome assembly GCF_000281735.1 of Rhizobium sp. AP16. Classification (NCBI taxonomy): domain Bacteria; kingdom Pseudomonadati; phylum Pseudomonadota; class Alphaproteobacteria; order Hyphomicrobiales; family Rhizobiaceae; genus Rhizobium; species Rhizobium sp. AP16. The sequence goes on from NZ_AJVM01000042.1 coordinate 5,204, forward strand.
GAGCTCGTCTATACGCTGAAGGGTGAGGGCGAGGAAGTCTATGCGCCGCTCTTCACCTTTATGGGTTTCCGCTATGCGCGGGTGACCGTGACGGGAAAGGCGGAGCTCATTTCCATCACCATGATCCCGGTGACATCCGTGCCGGTCAGGGCCGCAGGCTTCGCCTGCGGCGTCGATGCGGTGAACCGGCTGGTCGAGAACACCATCTGGTCGCAGCGCTCCAATTTCATCGAGGTGCCGACGGATTGCCCGCAGCGTGATGAGCGATTGGGCTGGACCGGCGACGCGCAGGTGTTTGCCGGTGCTGCCTGCTGGTTGGCCGACAGCCGGACTTTTCTCACCAAATACCTACGCGACGTAATGCATGACCAGCGCGCGAATGGCGCGGTTCCGCATTTCTCGCCCGATCCCACGCGTCTGCATCCGATCGACAGCCGCGGCGATTGGGCAGGTTCCACCGGCTGGGGCGACGCCATCGTCATCATACCCTGGCAGCTCTACCTGCATTATGGCGATGTCTCGGTCCTGCAGGAATGCTTCCCAGCCATGTTGCGCTGGCTTGACTACCTCTGGGGTATCTCCGATGGGCCGATCATTCGCCCGCCGGCGGTATGGGGCGAACGAGGCTTCACCTTCGGCGACTGGCTGCAGCCGGTCGGCGACAATCGCAAGCCCCGCCCGACCGTGGCCGACGATTGCGCTGCCACGCTCTATCATTTCATCTCGACGCAGCTGACAGCAAAGATAGCCCGCATTCTCGGCAAGAATGACGAGGCCGCGCGCCTCGATACCCGCACCGAAGATATCAGGACGGCCTTCAGCCATGAATTCTTCGCCCCGTCTGGCCGCATAGCCCATAACGACCAGACATCATGGTCCCTGGCGTTCCTCTATGGCCTGGTTCCGCAGGAGTACGAGGCTGCAGCGCGCGGCTATTTCCGGCGGGTTGTGGAGGAGACCGATGGCGTCATCGGGACCGGCTTCATCGGAACACCCGCTCTGCTGCCGGCCATTACGCGCCTCGGCATGCTTGATCTGGCGGAAAAGACGTTCCTCAATCGCAAGGTTCCAGGCTGGCTCTATCAGGTGGAGCGCGGGGCGACCTCGATCTGGGAACGCTGGGACGCGCTGGCGGAGGACGGCACGATCTACGATCCCGATATGAACAGCTACAACCACTATGCCTACGGCGCCGTGTGCCAATGGCTGTTCGAGGATGTTGCCGGCATCAGGCCGCTCGAAGACAAACCTGGCTTCGAGGAGATCGCTTTCGACCCGGCAATCCTGCCCGGTCTGTCGCCGGTATCGGCCTGGCACGATACCCGTTTCGGACGCATACAGGCAGGCTGGAGCATAGACGAGAGGGGGGAAGTGACATGCCGGCTGACGCTGCCGGAGGGGGTGACGGCGCGGCTGGAGGGGAGCACGGGTCGTAAATCTCTGGCGGCAGACGGGATTGCAGTCGCTTCCGGTCAAAAGATCGTGCTCGGAAGGGGAGAGCATACGATCACTTTCGTCATGTGATGAAGGCGCCTGCGGACCGCAGGCGCGAGCAGCCCAATCATTCCGGTCTTTCAGAGGAGGAGACGACCATGAGAATGACGACGTGCAGCATTTTGGCCGGAGCCATCATCAGCGTGCTTGCAGCCAATGTCGCCCATGCCGATGTGAAGCTCAGCATCGTGATCGACACCAACCCGGAAACCAGCGCCTCGTTCGGCGCGCTTTCCAAGGCCTATACGGCAAAGCATCCCGATGTGAGCTTCGATGTGGAGCAGCGGGTCGGCGGTTCCGAAGGCGACAATATCATCAAGACACGGCTGGCGACCGGTGAGATGGCCGACATCTTCCAGTACAATACCGGTTCGTTGTTTCAGGCACTGAAGCCCGAGCAGACACTCACGGATCTTTCCGATCTGCCTTCGCAGGCCGGCATTCTGGACAGCTTCAAGAAGGTCGTCACCAGCGCCGATGGACATGTGCGCGGAATACCATTCGGCCCGGCCATGGGCGGCGGAATTTTCTACAACCGAAAGATCTACGCAGATCTAGGCCTCACGCCGCCCAAAACCTGGGCGGAGTTCATGGCGAACAATGCGAAAGTCAAGGCCGCCGGCAAGGTGGCTGTTGTACAGACCTACGGCGATACCTGGACCTCGCAGCTCTTCATTCTTGCCGACTATTACAATCTGCAGGCCGACGCGCCGAACTTTGCGGCCGACTACACGGCGAACAAGGCGAAATATGCGACGACACCGGCGGCCGTGCGTGGCTTCGAGCATCTCGAAGAGGTGGCGAAAGCCGGTCTCTTCAACGCCGATTTCGGTGCTGCTACGTTGGATGACGGCATGAGCATGGTCGCAACTGGCGAGGCGGCCCATTACCCGATGCTGACCTTCGGTATCGGCAATGTGCAGCAGAACCTGCCCGACCATCTACGGGATATTGGCTTCTTCGCGGAACCCGGCACGGATGCCCAGAAAAACGGGCTGACGATATGGATGCCGGCAGCTCTCTATATTCCCGCCAAGGCCGAGCATCTTGAAGAGGCCAAGAAGTTCCTCGATTGGGTCGGCAGCAAGGAAGCCTGCGATATCATGGCGAAAGCCGTTCCATCCGGTCCCTATCTGGTCAAGGGCTGCGAATTGCCGAAAGATATCCCGCCTGTTGTCGCCGATATGCTGCCCTATTTCGAGACCGACGGCCGCACCGCGCCGGCGTTGGAGTTCCTGTCGCCGGTGAAAGGGCCGTCGCTCGAGCAAATCACCGTGGAAGTCGGCTCAGGCATTCGTTCGGCCAAGGACGCGGCTGCCCTTTACGACCGGGATGTCGAAAAGCAGGCCAAGCAGCTCGGTCTGCCCAATTGGTAACCTCCCAGCCCATCCCCCGCCCGGTCGTCGTCCGGGCGGGGAGTGCTCAAGGAGCCTCCATGACCACGCGAAAATCACCCTATCCCTATTGGTTTGTACTGCCAGCGGCCGTGATCTTCATCGTGCTGTTCATGGTGCCGACATTCGCGTCCCTCTGGTTCAGTTTAACCCGATGGGACCTTTTCAATGCAGAGTTCATTGGCGTGGAGAACTATCGCCAGTTCTTCCGCGAGCCGTTCCTGATCCAGGGCCTCGTCAATACCATCATCTATGCGGTCCTGACCTCCGGTACGAAGACCGTGCTTGGCCTACTTCTTGCCGTGCTGTTGACCTCAGGCATCTGGGCACAGGGCTTTCTGCGAACCGTCGTTTTCTTTCCGGTGCTGGTGTCGACCATCGGCGTCGGCATCACGTTCTCCGTGCTCATGCATCCTACGCGCGGACTCATCAACGTCGCCTTGGCAGGCCTTGGCATTCATGGCCCCGGCTGGTTGACGGATCCGGCGCTAGCGCTCTATTCCATCGTCCTCGTCGATCTGTGGAAAGGCATCGGGCTTGCCACCGTCATCTATATCGCCGGGCTTGCCTCCATCAGCCCCGATTATTACGAAGCCGCCCGCATCGACGGCGCTACCCGTCGGCAGATGTTCTTCCGGGTCACGGTTCCGCTGGTAAAGCCGGCCACGATCACAGTCGTGACGTTGTCGCTGATCGGCGGGCTGCGCAGCTTCGATCTGATCTGGGCGATGACGCGTGGCGGCCCCGGCTTTTCCTCTGACGTGCTCGCGAGCGTCATCTACAAGCAATACCAGGCGGGATTCTACGGGCTGTCCACCGCTGGCAACGTCATCCTCTTCATCCTTATAGGGCTGATCGTGTTGCCGCTTACCGTATGGTTCAATCGCAAGGAGGTGGATCTGTGACGCGTCGACAGCTCTATACCGGCGTGACCGCACTTGCAGCCTCTGCGGTGATCTTCATTCTGCCCTTTCTGTTCATCTTCATCACGGCCGCCAAGACCAAGCAGGATGCCGCAAGGCTTACCTTCACCCTGCCGGCGGAGTGGCGGCTTTGGGGCAATCTCATGGAAGTGGTCGAGGCCCGCAACTATATGCTGTTGCTCGCCTATTTCAATTCCACCGTCATCACGGTCGCTTCCGTCGCTCTGCTCGTCCTCTTCGGCGCAATGGTCGGTTATGTGCTCCAACGCCGCTCTTCGGCTTGGAACAAGCTGATTTACGCTTGCGTTCTCGCCGGCCTGATGATTCCGCCGGCGGTGGTCCCGACCATCTGGGTGCTGCAATCGCTGGGACTGTTCAAGACCATCTCCGGTATGATCCTCATCCAGATCGCCTACGGCCTTGCCTTTTCCATCCTGCTGTTCAGGAGTTTCATCGCCACTATCCCGAGGGATCTAGATGAAGCGGCGATCATCGACGGCGCCAAACCGCTACAGATCTTTTTCCGGGTCATCTTGCCGCTGCTGAAACCGGTGACGGTGACGGTCATCGTGGTCCAGTCCATCGCCATCTTCAACGATTTCACCAATCCGCTTTACTATCTCCCCGGCCGGGAAAACGTCACCGTGCAGCTGACGCTCTACAATTTCCAGAGCCAGTTCCAGACGCAGTTCAATCTCTTGTTCATGAACATCCTTTTGGTGACCATTCCGCCACTCATCGTTTTCATATTCTTCAATCGTCAGATCGTGGCGGGCATGACGGCCGGCGCCGTGAAAGGATAAGCGCATGTCTAGCGTCGTTCTCAGCAATATCGGCAAGAGTTTTGGTAGCCTGGAGGTGATGAAGGGCGTGGATCTTACGGTGGAGGCGGGCGAATTCTGCGTGTTCGTTGGCCCCTCGGGCTGCGGAAAATCGACGCTCCTGCGGATGATTTCGGGGCTTGAGACATCGAGCGCCGGTCAGATCTTCATCGATGGAAAGGACGTCACCGGAGTAGAGCCATCGGCGCGCGGTATCGCAATGGTGTTCCAGTCCTATGCGCTTTATCCGCACCTGACGGTACGCGAGAATATCGGCTTTGGTCTCTCGCTTGCCAGGCGCCCGAAGGCTGAGATCGAGGAAAAGGTGAAGCAGACGGCCGATATTCTACAACTCTCGCATCTGCTCGACCGCAAGCCCAAGGCACTCTCCGGCGGTCAAAGGCAGCGCGTCGCCATCGGCCGGGCAATCATCCGTAATCCGAAAGTGTTTCTGTTCGACGAGCCGCTTTCCAATCTCGACGCTTCCTTGCGTTCGCAGATGCGCTTCGAGCTCACGGAATTGCATGCCAAGCTCGGCGCGACGATGATCTATGTGACCCATGACCAGGTCGAGGCCATGACCATGGCGGACAAGATCGTTGTGCTGAACGGCGGGAGGATCGAGCAGATCGGTGCGCCGATGACGCTTTACAACCATCCGGCAACGCCATTCGTCGCCGGCTTTATAGGCTCACCCAAGATGAACATCTTCGAAGGGGAGGTCGCCGAGCGCGAGGGTTGTCGAATTTATGGTGTCCGCCCGGAGCACGTTGCGCTATCCACCACGCAGGGTAAGTGGCAAGGTGTAGTCAGACACATTGAGCGGCTCGGTGCCGACACGGTACTTCACCTTGACGTGCCAGACCTGCCGTCGCTGGTGGTGCGTGCGGATGGCGATCGCCTGGTCTCTATCGGAGAAACGCTGTTTGCGTCGCCCGTCGCGGGGAAAGAGCACAGCTTCGTGTGATTGATCGCGGGGCCATGTGGCGCGATTTCGGCTCAGCAATACGTCAACATATCAAGAGATAAAGTCGATAGAGCTTTACGGATTTTTCTGCCTGATTGAAATTACTAGCAGAGATCTCTGGTGCGGCAGCTCAGCCAAACGACGTGCTACCGGTTAATATCCCTTCAAGACCTGCAGCGCATCACGGTGACCCAAACCTGCCCCCTGACCGGTGAGGCAGAGGTGTAGCGGGGAAGTTAGGATGTCCGCCATCGCCACAACCGAGCTTATGGCACCCAGGCTAAAAACAAGTCGGACAGAAGACGCGCTCTATGCCAATCGCAACAACACCAGCCCTGTCAATATTGCAAAGCTGCCTATGATCCTACTCCGATTCAATGCTTCTTTGAGAATCGTAACGGCGATCACAAGACCAAAAAGAATATTCGATTCTCTCAGCACCGATACGAGCGCCACCGGTGCAACCGTTACAGCCCATACCGATATAATGTACGAAGCAATCACGAAGAGAGATCCAGCGGCTAATTGGGGGCATTGTCTGCCGTAATCCGGCTCGGAAAACGCGTTCACGTTTCGCAAAGTTAAGAGCCCTCTGGTGTCCTCAAGGATTCCCAAGGGACCGGTGTGACCGGACTAGGCCAAGATTGCCGCTTCGAAACCGGCGCGGGCACTAAGGCCAACTCCCAGCGCCTTAGCTGACGACCCAAAGCACCCCTTCATCCCGAAACTGCTCGCAATGGCCAAAACCGTTGCATGAGCGCTGACGTCTGCGGTGTATCCGAGGACATCCGAACGGTGTGTACCGAGGGCTGAGCCTCCTAGCGATTTGCCGATCAGTCAAATCTTGGCAAGAAGCTGTAAGCAACGACTCTCTGTTGAATTCCATACGAAACTCACCCCTTTTGCCATTTCACGATCACCCGTAGTTGGTTCAAAATAGTGAAGCCCATCATGGGTGGCATGCCCCCACGGAATGATCCGGGTTTAATGTTTGTGCATATGCTGGGCTTGAAGTGCTTGGGTTTGGTGGTCCAGCTTGGAGCGTTAGCCTCCGACGCTGGTGAAGTGCAGGTGCGCGCCTAATGCAATTGTTCTGTTGCAGTAGCCCTCCGATCACTTGCCGGATCGGTGATATCTCGCTGGAAAACTTGGATGGCAGTTCTCTCAGCAAAATCACTAGATATTTGATTTTCTTGAGAGAACTGGAGCGGGCGAAGGGATTCGAACCCTCGACCCCAACCTTGGCAAGGTTGTGCTCTACCCCTGAGCTACACCCGCTCATATCCGTAACAGTCCGGGGTAGTGTGTTGGACCGTTCGGCGTCGTCTTGCGGCGACGGGCGCTATATGGCCCAATCGTTTTTCAAATGCAACAGGGAAATGACGAGGTCGCGAAGAAAAGTTCGCGGTTTTTTCCAATGCCTACCGGAAAGCCCGGAAACGCCGGGCTTTGTCGTCTCAAAGATTGCAAAGGAATTGTGGGCGACGTATCAGGGGCGCGTCAAATTTTCTTTGCGAGACGCCATGACCGAGAACAGCCCGAAAACCCGCGACGATCTTTTCCGTTTTCTGGATGGGTTGGGCATTTCCCATAGCACCAAGGATCATGCGCCGGTGTTCACCGTTGCCGAATCGGTGTCGCTGCGCGACGAGATTCCCGGCGGGCATACGAAGAACCTGTTCGTGAAGGACAAGAAGGATAATTTCTTCCTGTTGACCGTGGAAGAAAACGCCAGCGTCGATCTGAAGACGGTGCACACGCTGATCGGCGCGGCCAGCAAGGTCTCCTTCGGCAAGCCGGAAAACCTCATGGAATATCTGGGCGTCATTCCCGGTTCGGTGACGGCATTCGGTGCGATCAACGATAAGGGCGGCAATGTCACCTTCGTGCTCGACGCCGAATTGATGGAACACGACATCGTCAATTGCCATCCCTTGTCGAACGATGCGACGACGTCGATTGCCAGCGGCGATCTCTTGCGCTTCATGGAAGCGACGGGTCACACGCCGCTAGTCTTGAAAGTGACGGGCTAACGCACGATTTTAGCGCTACAATGCGATAGATATGACATATCTTCGATGTGTGCTGTCGTTATGGCTATTTCATCGAGCATGATCTTATGCAAAGCGACGCCCCGTTTTTGGGGCTCATGTTTTAAAAGTCCGGAATGCCGGCAGGCGGGAGACATCTATGAGCGGTTCCAACAATCCCTATAACGCTTCCTTCGGCGGCCAGATGTCGGCTTCTGCCTCCTTTGGCGCCGCGCCCGCGGTCTCGGGCGGCGCTTCGCCGATCAAGGACACCACGACGGCGAATTTCGCCAAGGACGTTATCGAAGAATCGCGCAACCAGCCGGTGCTGGTGGATTTCTGGGCGCCCTGGTGCGGCCCGTGCAAGCAGCTGACGCCGGTCCTGGAAAAGGTCATCAACGAGGCCAATGGCCGCGTCAAGCTGGTCAAGATGAACATCGACGATCATCCGTCCGTTGCCGGCCAGCTCGGCATCCAGTCGATCCCGGCGGTCATCGCCTTCGTCGACGGCCGTCCGGCCGATGGCTTCATGGGCGCCGTGCCTGAGAGCCAGGTGCGTGAGTTCATCGATCGCCTTGGCGGTCCGGCTGGTGGCGCGGGCGATCCGGCGGCGGAGATCGCAGCGGTTCTGGAGGAGGCAACCGGCCTTCTCGCCGGGGGCGATATCAATGGCGCCGCCGAACTGTTCGGCGCGGTGCTGCAGGCCGATCCGGAAAATGCCAAGGCGCTTGCCGGTATGGCCGAATGCATGATCGCCGCCGGCCAGAGCCAGCGCGCGCGCGAGGCGCTGACGGACCTGCCGGAGACGCTTGCCAACGATGCCGGCATCCAGGCCGTGGTGAAAAAGCTCGATCAGATCGAGGAAGCCCGCAAGCTTGGAGATCCCGTGGCGCTCGAGCAGGAACTGGCGGCCAATCCCGACAATCACGAGCAGCGCGTCAAGCTCGCCAAGATCCGTAATGTCGAGGGCAAGCGCGACGAAGCGGCCGAGCATCTTCTGACGGTCATGCGCCGCGACCGCGCTTTCGACGACGACGGCGCGCGCCGGCAGCTGCTGGAATTTTTCGAGGTCTGGGGTCCGAAGGACCCGGCGACGATCGCCGCGCGGCGCAAGCTGTCCTCGATCCTGTTTTCCTGAGGCGCGGTTTACGCGAGGGCACCCTCTCAGGTGCCTTCGCTGCCTCGATGGAACGGGAAAGCGAAACGCTTCGGCCTTTCGTCCGGAAAGGCTCTTGTGTTTTCGCCAGAGGGGGCCACATTGTTCTGTGGCGCGGCGTGGGGTGGAGCAATCGCCGCCGGGTGTCGTTCCTGTGTATCTTAAGGGATGCGCGGCACAGTGATGTAGCGGGACGGAAATCATGCAAGTCGGTAATGCCAGATATCTGAAGCCGAGCGATCTGCCGGAATCGGTGGTCATCTTTCCTCTGTCCGGCGCCTTGCTTCTGCCCACCGGGCAATTGCCGCTCAATATTTTCGAGCCGCGCTATCTCGCGATGTTCGACGCCGCCATCGCCGGCAACCGGCTGGTCGGCATCGTGCAACCGGCGCTCGGCGAGCCGTCGGAAACCCACAATCTTTCGCATGTCGGCTGCCTCGGGCGCATCACCTCCTTCGCCGAGACCGGCGATGGCCGCTACATCACGTCGCTCACCGGCATCTGCCGCTTCCGGCTGATGAACGAGGTCACCGGTCATCAGCCCTACCGCAGCTTCCGTATTGCCCCCTTCATGGCCGATCTCAAGTCGGCCGACGAGGAGCATAGCGTCGATCGCGCCGCGCTGCTGTCGGCCTTCCACGCCTATCTCGACGCCAACAAGCTGGAGGCGGATTGGCAGAGCGTCGAGCGCGCCAGCAATATGACATTGGTGAATTCGCTGGCGATGATGGCGCCCTTTGAGCCCGCCGAGAAGCAGGCACTCCTGGAGGCGCCCGACCTGAAGACCAGGGCTGAAACCTTCATCGCCATCATCGAAATCGTGCTTGCCCGTTTTGGCGACACCGATTCCGTGCTGCAATAGGATCTGCGATGGACGTCACCGTCAGCAAGGTGGACACGAAACTGCTCGACCTGCTCGTCTGCCCGCTCACCAAGGGGTCGCTGAGCTATGACCGCGAGAAGAACGAGTTGGTCTCGGAAAAGGCCCGGCTGGCCTATCCGATCCGCGACGGCATTCCGATCATGCTGATCTCGGAAGCGCGGCGTATCGAGGATTGAGGTCCGCTCTCCTTGGGAGTTAGCATGTGACCGGAATGGCTGAAGAGGCGCGGCCATACGCTACGCCTCGTTAATCGCTGAGGGTTACCGAGCAGTGTCGATGATTGCGCCGCCATCGGGCGTAAGGCTGTATCCCGTGATAAACTGTGAGTCCTTGCTGGCGAGGAACAGGACGACCGGTGCGATGTCATCTTCCGGGGAGCCGAAACGGGCGAGCGCGTTGGTCGGCGGAGGAATATCCTTTGCCGTCGCTCCCCACGTATCCGCTATCGGAAGAATATTGTTCACCGTGATGTTGTCCGTGCCCCATTCGCGGGCGGCAGTACGGGTAAGAGCACGTACGGCCTCCTTTGCCATGTTGTACGGGCCGTAGCCAGCGAGCCCGATGGTGCCAGCCATAGAGCCGAAGTTGATGATCCGGCCCTCCCCACTTTCCTTGAGGTGAGGGTAGCAGGCCTGCATGAAGCGCAGATACGCGATCGGGCCGGTATCGAAGTTCCGCTGTAGTTGCTCCACTGACAGGTCGATGACCGAAGACAAGACAGCAGAACCATCGAATGCATTGTTCACGAGAATATCGATGCGACCGTAGGCGGCCACGATCTTGTCGACCGCAGTCTCAATCTGATCGGCCTCGCCAACGTCGCAGATGATGCCGAGCGCTGTACCCCCCGCTTCAACGATATCCGCAACGACGCGTTCGACGCTTTCGGACGTTCGCGAAAGAACAGCGACCTTGGCACCTTCGGCTGCAAACAGCTTTGCGGTGGCCCGGCCTATGCCACGGCTTGCGCCCGTGACGATCGCGACTTTTCCATCGAGTCGACCCATATTCATCTCCATTTGGTTGAGGTTTGCGATTGTCGCTGTGTCAACGCATCGCGGCGTGGACGTAAGGGGACGGCACATCTCGGGCATCATTCTGCGTAACGAACGAGATCGCCAGGAGCGCCAGGCCAATTGCCGCGGGCAGAGCGCCGGCAGGCTTGCGAACACCGAGATGTGCCAGGCCGGATAGCAGCAGATGATAGAAGATGCCGGCATAAGCGAGATCGCTGAGCAGCACGCTGACGCGTGAAAGGATTGCGAGAGGGCCGAGGACCTTTACAACGATCATGAATGGCACAAGGTAAGCGGCGCTGTATCCAAGCTCCGCCAGAACCCGGCGAACCCAGCCTGCTTTGGTGGCGTACATAAAGGCTGACGTCAGATAAAGCAGGGACAAAAGTGCCGTGCTGATCCAGTATGCGTAGTATCCAGTCATGATCTCATCCTTGTCGCTGGGTGTGCAGCAACATTCTCATTTTTTGAGCATATCGTTGGTGTTGGAGGCGCGTTTACTGCGCTCCGTGGTGTGTGAATGGAAAATGTCGCCTAAGATAGATCTTTGCAAGTAGGATGAATTACTTACTGTTAGTATGGAAAAGCAGACTATGGTCGATGAAGAAGTGAATATGCACGAGGAAATGCGGCGTGCCTTCGCACTGCTTTCCGGCAAGTGGAAGCTCGAAATCATGTGGCTGCTCAATCAGCGGATGTACAGGTTTGGAGAGCTGCGAAAGGCTATTCCCGGCATCACCCAACACATGCTGACGGCACAACTTCGCGAGCTCGAAGCGGACGGACTTGTGTCACGCACGGTCTTTGCGGAGGTTCCTCCGCGCGTCGAATATGAGATCACGCAGAAGGCGCGGGGGCTCGGCCCCACCATGGAGGCTTTGACAGCATGGTGGAGTGAATACGGAAAAAGCATTCCAGCGAAACCCGGCGCCCGTGGTCGGAAAGCCAGACAAGGTTAAGCGATCGTCGAGATGATCGACAAAAACAACTCTTGCATCACCTGATAGCTAGGGCAGGGGTCTGCCTTGATGGCCGCTATGGGCCAAAGCTGATGTTTCAGTTATCGACCCAGAGCCGACTGCTACCGAATCGCCCCCTCTTTCGGCTCCAACCGCTCAGATCGCCTCGCCCGCCAGCAGTCGCGGATTGTCCTTGGCATCCGTGCCTGCGGCCTGACCGATGAAGAAGGATTTCAGCTTCGGCAGACGATCGACGAGGCCGAGGCCGAAGTCGCGGGCGACGCGTACGGGCGTGATGTCGTTGGAAAACAGCCGGTTCAGCACGTCGGTGGTCACGCCCATGCGGAAGGTGTCGAAGCGCCGCCAGGTCTGGTAGCGCTCAAGAGTGTTGATCGAGCCGATGTCGAGGCCGAGCCTGTCGGCTTCGACCACGGTTTCGGCGAGAGCCGCCACATCCTTGAAGCCGAGATTGAGACCCTGGCCGGAGATCGGGTGGATGCCGTGGGCGGCGTCGCCGGCAAGCGCGAAGCGCGGCGCGACGAAGGCGCGGGCAAGGGTGAGGCCGAGCGGGAAGGCGCGGCGGTCGCCGACCGTGCGCAGCGCGCCGAGCTTGTGGCCGAAACGGCGCTCCAACTCTTCCTCGAACAGCAGATCGTCAGAGGCGACCAGTCGGTCGGCATCGGCGGTGCGTTCGGTCCAGACCAGCGAAGAGCGGTTGTTCTTCAAAGGCAGGATGGCGAAGGGGCCGGAGGGCAGGAAATGTTCTTCTGCGCAGCCATTGTGCGGCCGCTCATGCTCGACGGTGACGACGATGCCGGACTGGCCGTAGTTCCAGTTCACCGTCTTGATGCCGGCCATGTCGCGCAGCTTGGAGCGCACGCCGTCGCAGGCGACCAGCAGCCGCGTTTCCAGCACGCTGCCATCCGAGAGCGTCAGCGTGACACCGGCGTCCTCCGTCTTGAAGTCCGTTGCGCTGACGCCGTGGCGAATCGTGATGCCGAGGCGCTCGCAGGCGCCGCGGAGCGCGCCGACCATGGCGACGTTCGGGATCATATGGGCAAAGGGCTGGCCTTCGGTCACTTCGCCGTCAAAGGTGAGGAAGACCGGGCGCACCGGATCACTGGTGCGCGAATCAGTGACGATCATGCGGGTGATCGGCTGCGCCTCCGGTGCGATCTCGTCCCAGATGCCGAAGACCTCGAGCATCTTCGAGGCGGCGGCGATGATCGCCGAGGCGCGCATGTCCTTCTTCCAGGCGGTTTCGGGGGCTGCTTCGACGACCATGACGTCGAGATGCGGGGCTGCCTGCTTGACGGCGACCGCGGCGGCAAGACCCACATAACCGCCACCCACTACCAGCATGTCCAACATAGCGCTTCCCTGTGTCCTACTGTCGCTTCCTGTTCTATATAGAACATCCCGTTCGTGGTTCCTACCGTTGGAGTTCATTCAAAATGTCGCGTGACAACGAGAAACCGACCGCCATGCAAGTCACGCTCGCGACGCTGGATCTGGAAACGATCGAGATGAACCTGTTTCGCGGCAACAGCCCGCAGGTTGGCTGGCAGCGCGTCTTCGGCGGCCAGGTCATCGGTCAGGCGCTGATGGCGGCACAGCGGACGGTTGCGGATGACCGGTTTGCCCATTCCCTGCACGCCTATTTCATGCTTCCCGGCGATCCGAGCGTCCCGATCCTCTATCAGGTCGACCGGCTCCGCGACGGTTCGAGCTTCAACACCCGCCGGGTGCTGGCGATCCAGCACGGCAAGGCGATTTTTGCGCTGACAGCCTCCTTCCAGGTCGATGAGCCTGGCTTCGAGCATCAGAGCGAGATGCCGAAGGTGCCGGCTCCTGAGGAGTTGATGGATGAGCAGCAGATCAAGGAGCGCTTTATCGCCAATGCGCCGGAGGCTGTGCGCCGTTATTGGGAGCGCAAGCGCGCGATCGAGATCCGGCCCGTCTCCATCGAGGATTACTTCTCCCGTTCGCGGCCCAGCCAGCGGCAGGATATCTGGGTGCGCCTGACGGGACCGGTGCCGGATGATCGGCTCTACCAGAATGCGGTGCTCGCCTATCTCTCGGACATGACGCTGCTCGATGCGGCACTGCATGTGCATGGAACCTCGGTCTTCGATCCGCGCCTGCAGGTCGCCAGCCTCGACCATGCCATGTGGTTTCACCACCCGTGCAAGCTCGACGACTGGTTGCTTTACAGCCAGGACAGCCCAAGCGCTTCAGGCGCGCGCGGTTTCACCCGCGGCAGTCTTTTTACGCGGGATGGTGTCCTGATTGCGTCGGTGGCGCAGGAGGGGCTGATTCGTAAAAAGGCAAATGATTAAATAAAGTGCAATTTTGTAAATTTGCACTTTATTTGTGCGACAACTGCGCCGCGAATTGCCGCTTTATTGGGTTCCTAAAGTAATTCCCTTATATTTCAATTGGTTATAATTGTGTCACGAATCTGGCACGTCCTTTGAATGTGTATCTCCGGTCGCTGCTGAAACGCTCGTCAGCGGCAAGGAGAGTCGGCTCCACGCCGAGGGTAAACAAAGGATGGGAAACCAGATGAAAATTGTGATGGCCATTATCAAGCCGTTCAAGCTCGATGAGGTCCGTGAGGCCCTCACGGCTGTCGGCATCCAGGGCCTGACTGTGACCGAAGTAAAGGGTTACGGGCGCCAGAAGGGGCATACCGAAATCTATCGCGGCACGGAATATGCCGTCAGCTTCCTGCCGAAGCTGAAGATCGAAGTCGCGGTCGCAACCGAAATCGTCGACAAGGCGGTCGAGGCCATCGCATCCTCCGCCAAGACCGGCCAGATCGGCGACGGCAAGATTTTTGTCTTTTCGATTGACCATGCCGTTCGCATCCGTACGGGCGAAACCGATTCAGAAGCGCTGTAAGACACGGCCGATCAGGGAGTTATTTGCAATGACGTTTTCCAAGCTTTCCTCCACTCTGGCACGGGTGGGTACGCTTTCTGCGGCCATGCTCGCGCCGGCGATCGCCTTTGCGCAGGATGCTACAGCCACTGCTGCCGCCGCTGCCGCGCCGGTTCCGGACAAGGGCGACACCGCCTTCATGTTCATCTCCACCATTCTCGTCCTCTTCATGCTGGTGCCAGGTCTGGCCCTTTTCTATGGCGGCCTCGTGCGTGCCAAGAACATGCTCTCCGTACTGATGCAGTGCACGATGATCGGTGCGGTCGTCATGCTCCTTTGGGTCTTCTACGGCTATTCCTTCGCCTTCGGCGGCGGCACCAGCCCGTATTGGGGCGGCACCGCGAAGATGTTCCTGTCCGGCGTCTCGGTATCGACGACGGCCTCGACCTTCTCCAAGGGCGTCGTCATTCCGGAATTCATCTTCATGCTGTTCCAGATGACCTTCGCAGCCATCACGCCTGCCCTGATCATCGGTGCCTTTGCTGAGCGCATCAAGTTCGGCGCCGCCGTCCTCTTCTGCGCGCTCTGGGCAACCTTCGTCTACTTCCCGATCGCTCATATGGTCTGGGATTCGAATGGCTTCCTCTTCAAGATGGGCGCGCTTGATTTCGCAGGCGGCACGGTCGTTCACATCAATGCCGGTATCGCCGGTATCGTCGGTGCCCTCATGGTCGGCAAGCGCGTCGGC
The DNA here is from genome assembly GCF_000281735.1 of Rhizobium sp. AP16. Lineage (NCBI taxonomy): Bacteria > Pseudomonadati > Pseudomonadota > Alphaproteobacteria > Hyphomicrobiales > Rhizobiaceae > Rhizobium > Rhizobium sp. AP16. The sequence continues at coordinate 20,478 of NZ_AJVM01000042.1, forward strand.
TTCGGCAAGGACATGATGGCTCCGCACTCCATGACGCTGACCATGGTCGGTGCTTCCATGCTCTGGGTTGGTTGGTTCGGCTTCAACGCCGGTTCGAACCTCGAAGCTTCCGGCGGCGCGATGCTCGCTACCGTCAACACCTTCGTCGCAACGGCAGCGGCCATCATTTCCTGGTCGATTGTTGAAACCTTCACCCGCGGCAAGGCATCCATGCTCGGCGGCGCTTCCGGCATGGTTGCCGGTCTCGTTGCCGTTACGCCGGCTGCCGGCATCGTCGGCCCGATGGGCGCGATTGCCCTCGGTCTCATCGTTTCCCCGCTGTGCTACTTCTTCGTCTCCGTCGTGAAGAACAAGTTCGGCTACGACGATACGGCTGACGTTTTCGGCGTACACTGCGTCGGTGGTATCTTCGGCGCTCTCGCGACCGGCGTATTTGCCAGCGCATCGCTTGGCGGCGTCGGCTATGCCGAAGGCGTCACCATGGGCAGCCAGCTCACCGTTCAGGCCACTGCCGTCATCACCACGATCCTGTGGTGCGGTATCGGCTCGGCCATCCTCTACAAGGTCGTCGACGTTATCATCGGCCTGCGTGTAGCGCCGGAAGCCGAACGCGAAGGTCTCGACCTCGCGTCCCACGGCGAAGCTGCCTACCACAATTCCTAATCACAAGCTTGCGGCGCCGGGGCAACGTTTCCCCGGCGCCGCTGAACATCCCGTCGCGGCCTATTTCATCAAAAGTAAGCCGCTCTTGGCCCGGACCTTGGTTCGGGCCTTTTTTGTGCCGGTCAGCCTGTTGGCCAAACAGCCATAAATTCGTTGATAGGCCCGCCACCGCCTGCATGGTTAATATGCCATTAACCCTCCTCTGATTAGGTAGAGGTGACGTACTGGGTGAGTGGGCATGACGCCGATTCGCGCGTGCCTTCGACAACGAACGGGCTGGATATCATGGGCAGAAGCAATTCGGCAGCGCTGGGCGGTCCCCCCGACCGTTTCTCGCTTTCGGGAGTGGTTTGGCGGCAGGTGAGGGGCCTCATCGGCTTCGCGCTGCTGTTCCTGCTGGCGCTCGCGGTCGCTGCCCTGGCGACCTGGAACGTCATGGACCCCAGCTATTCCTACGCCACGAGCAATGCGCCGACGAACATACTGGGCTTTCCGGGCGCTGCCTTCGCTGACATCCTGATGCAGGCGCTCGGCCTTGCCTGTATCGTCGTGCTGCTGCCCATTGTCGCCTGGGCTTTCGCGCTGATTTCCAACCGCAAGATCCACCGCCTGCCGGCCCGTCTCGGTGCCTGGGTCGGTGGCTCGATCGTTGCTGCCGGCTCCATCGCCTGTTTCCCCGCCCCTCCGACCTGGCCGATCCCGAACGGTATCGGCGGCGTTATCGGCGATATCCTCCTGCGTTTTCCAGCGCTTTTCATCGGCACCTATCCGAGCGGCGTCTTTGCGACCGTGTTCGGTACCGTCCTCGCCATCCCCGCTGCCTGGCTCATGCTGTTTGCTGCCGGCCTGGTCGGCCGCAGTCTGCCGGAAGATGAGGAGAATGAAGAGAACTACGAGGAAACACAGAGCCGCGCCCGCAGCGTTGGCGATGACGACGAGGATGACGACCGCGGCGGCTTCATGGCCTTCGGCGCGCTCATGCATTCCTGGTACAATGCGCAGGCCCGTCTTCGACGCCTGTTCGGCATGGGTCCGCGCAAGCGCCGCGACCATGCCTTCGATGCGCCCTACGACTTCAACGATGACGAATTCGGCACGCTGAACGAGCCGGCGCGCGCCAAGGCGCCGGTTGTCCGGGGCGAGCGCGTCGAGCCGTCGCTGGATGGCCCGGCCCAGCGCCGCGTGGTGTCTCCTCCGTCGATCAGCATGGGCGACGACGAGGACGAGGATGATGACGATGCGTCCTACGAACGCGAGCCGCGGCGTCCGGCCGGCATCCTGCCGGATGACGAGGAAGACGAATGGGCATTGCGCCCCGCTTCGTCGAAAGCCTCCGGCGTTCCGGCCAGCCCGCGCGTCATTCCCGCTGCCCCGCGGCCGAAGCCCGGCGCGCGTGCCGAGCGCGAAGCCCAGACCTCCTTCATTCGCTCCTACGGCTTCCAGCTTCCGGCCGTGCACCTGCTTGCCGAGCCGAAGACCATCGTGCGGGATGCGACGCTGTCTTCCGACGCGCTGGAGCAGAATGCCCGCATGCTGGAAGGCGTGCTCGAGGACTTCGGCGTCAAGGGCGAGATCATCCATGTCCGCCCCGGCCCGGTGGTCACGCTCTACGAACTGGAGCCGGCACCTGGCATCAAATCCTCGCGTGTCATCGGCCTTGCCGACGATATTGCCCGTTCGATGAGCGCGATCGCCGCCCGCGTCGCCGTCGTGCCCGGCCGCAATGCCATCGGCATCGAACTGCCGAATTCCACGCGCGAAACCGTCTATCTGCGCGAGCTCGTCGCCAGCCGCGATTTTGAAAGCTCCAAGGCCAAGCTTGCGATGGCGCTCGGCAAGACCATCGGCGGCGAGCCCGTCATCGCCGATCTCGCCAAAATGCCGCATCTGCTGGTCGCCGGCACCACCGGCTCGGGCAAGTCCGTCGCCATCAACACCATGATCCTGTCGCTGCTCTACCGGCTGACGCCGGAACAGTGCCGCCTGATCATGATCGACCCGAAGATGCTGGAACTTTCCGTCTATGACGGCATTCCGCATCTGCTCTCTCCCGTCGTCACCGATCCGAAGAAGGCCGTTGTCGCGCTGAAATGGACCGTCCGTGAGATGGAAGAGCGCTACAAAAAGATGTCGAAGATCGGCGTGCGCAACATCGACGGCTTCAATACCCGCGTCGAGCAAGCCGTAGCCAAGGGCGAAGCGATCAGCCGTACCGTCCAGACCGGCTTCGACCGGCAGACCGGCGAGGCGATCTACGAGACCGAGGAGTTCGATCTGAAGCCCATGCCCTATATCGTCGTCATCATCGACGAAATGGCCGACCTGATGATGGTGGCGGGCAAGGATATCGAAGGCGCGGTGCAGCGCCTGGCGCAGATGGCGCGTGCGGCCGGCATCCATGTGATCATGGCGACCCAGCGTCCGTCCGTCGACGTCATCACCGGCACGATCAAGGCGAACTTCCCGACGCGCATCTCCTTCCAGGTGACGTCGAAGATCGACAGCCGTACGATCCTCGGCGAGCAGGGTGCCGAACAGCTCCTCGGCATGGGCGACATGCTCTATATGGCAGGCGGCGGGCGTATTCAGCGCGTCCACGGCCCGTTCGTTGCCGATGGCGAGGTGGAGGACATCGTCTCCTATCTGAAGACGCAAGGATCGCCGCAATATCTCGACGCGATCACCGCCGACGATGAGGATGACGAGGATGGTCACGGCCCAGCGGGCACGGCCAATCTTGCCGATTCGGACGACCCTTACGATCAGGCGGTTGCGATCGTTCTCAGCGACGGCAAGGCCTCGACCTCCTACATCCAGCGGCGTCTTGGCATTGGCTATAACCGTGCCGCCTCGCTGATCGAGCGCATGGAGGAAGAAGGCGTGATCGGCCCGGCCAACCATGCCGGCAAGCGCGAAATTCTCGTTCCTACCAAGGCGGATATTCTGGATCGCTGAGGCCACAGGCCCCTTTCGCGTCGTATATCCCGGCTATGTTCAGGGAAATTTGATCGCGGCCCACAACCGGACATGGGCCGCTGCGCCATGAAGACGCCGATTTTGCGCGCCATGGACAAAGCATGAAGGAGAATTCGATGACAAAGTTTGATGCGCAGCCGTCCAACCGTCTTTCCATGACCCGCCGGCATTTCCTCGGCGCCGTGGTCGCGGTCGGTGCGGCAGGCGCTCTGCCCGTTTCGGCCTTGGCGCAGGCGCAGGCCGCATCCCTCAATCCCAGCGTAGCGCAGCAGATCGCCGATCATTTCTCGTCGATCAAGACCATGAAGGGCGGCTTCCTGCAGATCGGGCCGCGCGGCGACCAGGTGAGCGGCAGCTTTTTCATCCAGCGTCCCGGCAAGATGCGCTTCAACTACGATCCGCCGTCGCGCATGCGCGTCATCTGTGACGGCAACAACGTCCAGGTCATCAACGACCAGACGCGGACGAAGAACATGTATCAGCTGTCAAAGACGCCGCTGAGCCTGCTGCTTGCCAACAAGATCGATCTTTCCGCCGATATGGTGCGCGGCGTCGACGCGCAGCCGGACCTCACCAAGATTACGCTCGGCAACCGCACCGTCTTCGGCGATTCGACCATCGCTATGATCTTCGATTCCAAGACCTACGACCTGCGCCAGTGGACGGTGATCGACCCGCAGGGCAAGACCACCGACGTCATCATCAACAATGTGAAGACCAATGTCTCCTTCGACGACAGTGTCTTCCGCATCGACTATACGCGCTGATCGACGTCTCCGTCCCTGGCAATAGAGGAAGCGCCGAATGGCGCTTTCCTTTCGCTCAAAGCCGGTCTAAAGCCTTATCCTGCTTAGAGGAAAGGGCTTGGGCATGGGGTTTTCGATAGCGACCTGGAACATCAACTCGGTGCGGTTGCGCATGCCGATCGTCGAGCAATTCCTGATGCAGTCCCGGCCCGATATTCTCTGCCTGCAGGAGACCAAGGTTCCGAACGAGCTCTTCCCCTATGCGCCGCTGAGGGCGCTCGGCTACGAGCACATCATTATTCACGGCCAGAAGGGCTATCATGGCGTCGCCATCGCCTCGCGTTTTCCGCTGACCGAGGATCATCGGCAGGATTACTGCAATGTCGGCGACAGCCGGCATATCTCGGCGATCTTCGAACGCGGCGGCCGGCGCATCCGGGTGCATAATTTCTACGTTCCGGCCGGCGGTGACGAGCCCGACCGGACGATCAATCCGAAGTTCGGCCACAAGCTCGACTTCATCGAGGAGATGAAGCACCTGCATGCCAATGCCGAGCAGAACACCTCCGCCATCCTCGTCGGCGACCTCAACATCGCGCCGCTCGAACACGACGTCTGGTCGCACAAGCAGCTGCTCAAGATCGTCAGCCACACGCCGGTCGAGACCGATGGCCTGCTTGAGGTCATGAAGCGCGGCGCCTGGCTTGATCTGATGCGCCAGCATGTGCCGGCGAACGAGAAGCTCTATACGTGGTGGAGCTATCGCGCCAAGGATTGGGAAGCGGCCGACCGCGGCCGGCGTCTCGACCACATCTGGTCGTCATCCGACCTCGGGCCGCTCTTGCAGCGCATCGATATCCTGAAGGCCGCACGCGGCTGGGATCGCCCGTCCGACCATGTGCCGGTGACTGCGCATTTCAATCTTTGAGAATGAATCCGCAAAGCCGGACCCGTTTGGGTCCGGTTAGGAAAACCTGCCAAGCAGCGCTGCCGTCTGTCTCGCGAGTGCGGCAAAATTTTCGCGGATGCGATTCTGGATCAGCAGGCCGGCGTCGGGATATTCCTCGATCAGCCGGTGAAACAGCGCCCGCGTGATACGCATGACATCGGATTCCTCCAGCGCCACGGCCGTGTATTTGCGTTCCACTAGGGTGACCAGCGCCAGTTCGGAGAGCATGGTGCCGGCTTGCACCGTGGCTTCGACGTTCGACTGTCCGGCAGCATCTACGGTGGTGAGCTCGAAGCTGCCGTTGGCGACGACGTAGGCGCATTCGGCCGGGGATTTTTCTCTAAAAAGGGTCTGGCCCGGCGAGACATGACGACGGTCGGCGCCGAAGGCGATCAGCCGCAACGGCTCTTCGCCCATGCCGTGAAACAGCGGCAGTTGCGACAGCAGGCGGATATCGTCGGTCAGCGCCATATTGAATGCCTATGGAATGATCTTGTAGCCGCCGTTTTCCGTTACCAGAATTTCGGCGTTGGAAGGATCGCGCTCGATCTTCTGGCGCAGGCGATAGACATGGGTTTCGAGCGTGTGGGTGGTGACGCCGGAATTGTAGCCCCAGACCTCTTCGAGAAGGATATCGCGGGTCACGACCTTTTGGTCGGCGCGGTAGAGATAGCGGATGATCGCCGCTTCCTTTTCCGTCAGGCGGATCTTCTGGCCGTCTTCGGTGGTCAGCAGCTTCTGGCTCGGCTTGAAGAGATAGCGGCCGACGGTAAAGGTCGCGTCCTCGCTCTGCTCGTGCTGGCGAAGCTGCGCGCGGATGCGGGCGAGCAGCACGGCGAAGCGGAAGGGCTTGGTGACATAATCGTTGGCGCCGGCTTCGAGGCCGAGGATGGTGTCGGAATCGGTGTCATGGCCGGTGAGCATGATGATCGGCGACTTGAAGCCGTTCTTGCGCAGCAGCTTCACGGCTTCGCGGCCATCCATATCGGGCAGGCCGACATCCATGATCAGGAGATCGACGGGTGCGGCGCGTGCGGTCTGCACGCCCTTGCCGGCGTTCACTTCCTGCAGAACCGTGAATTCCTCGTAAAGCGACAATTGCTCGACCAACATTTCGCGCAGGTCGTTATCATCATCCACCAGTAGAATGGTGCGTGCGGTCATGCCGTTCCGGTCCTCGTTCTTTTGTCCCCCAAGTCCTACGCCAAATTGCGTTTTTAGCAAGTCGGGAGGCGGCTCAGGCTTGGTCGTCCAGTTGAAACTGCTATGATTTCAAATCAAATCACGTGCAAAGCAAAAACATGTGAGAAAAATGGAAAAAACAAGGGTAGGCGGTAAACGGGCCGCTTCCACAATCACCGTGCGTCCTGCGCCGGGAAAGCCGACGCGGGCGCTGGTGCAGCTCGGGCCGCTGACGGTGCCAGCGGCGATCGGCCGTTCCGGGCGTAGCGTGCTGAAGCGCGAGGGGGACGGGGCGACGCCTATTGCCGCCATGAAACTGCTTCATGGCTTCACGCGGGACGATCATGTCCGCTTCCTGCGCACCCCTTTGCCGATGCGGCGGATCCGCGAGGACATGCTCTGGTGCGACCAGCCTGAAGACGCCAATTACAACAGGCTCGTCAAGGCGCCTTTCAAGCCGAGCCATGAGGAGATGCGGCGGCGCGACGGGCTCTATGATATCTGCCTAGTGCTCGACTGGAACATAGGCTCGCGCCGGCGCAACCGGGGCTCGGCCATCTTCTTCCACCTGATCAAGCCCGGCTACGAGCCGACCGCTGGCTGTATCGCCGTCAGTCTCAGGGACATGCAGCGCATCATCGGCTTTTTGCGGAAGGGCACGACAGTTCGCGTCCTTTGACGGCCATGCCGGGGTGATAATCGGGCGGCCCTGCCTTATATAGGTTTTCGGAGGGCGCATCGGTTGCGGTGCGCGGGGAAATCCCAGGCTTGTCGTTCGGGTTCGTTCGCGCCTTCACTCCATCCACGCCCAAGTCATTTGGAGAGATATTGTGACCAATCAATCGACAATCACTTTCAACGACGGCAATTCCATTCCGCAGGTTGGCCTCGGCGTCTGGCAGACGCCGGAAAACGTCGCGCCCTCGGCGGTCAGCACCGCATTGAAGGCCGGCTATCGTCATGTCGACACCGCTGCCATCTATGAGAACGAAGATGGCGTCGGCGAGGGCATGCGCCAGTCCGGCGTTGCCCGCAAGGACATCTTCCTCACCACCAAGCTCTGGAACGACGAGCAGGGCTTCGACTCCACCCTGAAGGCCTTCGACGCGAGCCTGAAGCGGCTCGGCACCGATTATGTCGATCTCTATCTCATCCACTGGCCGGCGCCGCGCCGCGACCGCTACGCCGACACCTGGAAGGCTTTCCTGCGTCTCAAGGAAGAGGGCCGCGCCCGCTCTATCGGCGTTTCCAACTTTGCCAAGGAGCATCTGGACCGCATCATCGGCGAAACCGGCGTGACGCCGGTGCTGAACCAGATCGAGCTGCATCCGACCTTCCAGCAGAAGGCGCTGCGCGAAGTGCATGACAAGCTCGGCATCAAGACAGAATCCTGGAGCCCGCTCGGCCAGGGCAAGCTTTTGACCAATGCCGTCATCGGCAAGGTCGCCGCCAAGCACGGCCGTACGCCGGCCCAGGTGATCATCCGCTGGCACATCGACAACGGCCTGATCGTCATCCCGAAATCGGTAACCCCGAGCCGCATCGAGGAAAACCTCAAGGTGTTCGATTTCAAGCTCGATGCCGAGGATCTGGCGGAGATCGCCAAGCTGGATTCGGCTGGCGGGCGTATCGGACCGGACCCGGTGACGGCGACGTTCTGATTGGATGGATTGGCGGAAATTCCGCCTGTGTCAAAGAGGCCCGGAGCTTACGTTCCGGGCCTCTTTGAGTTTGGAGGCAATTACTTCGGAAGAGCTCCGATTTGTTGCATCAGTCCGAGAAGGTCGGGTTGGCCATATTCCTCCACGATCTGGCCGTCGCTCAGATGGTAGATGTTGAGAGCCTGAACCGATATTTGCTTTCCGGTGGCGGGAACCCCGAAGAAGGTTCCTTTGTGCGTCCCGTGCATCATGAAGCGCACGGCGATCTTGTCCTGTTCGGTCACAGTTTCCTGAAGCGTCCACTGTATGTCCGGGAAACCGCCTCGCATCATATCGATGATTGCCATGTAACCGGACGGCCCCTTCATCGGCTCGGGACGGCCCGGCACGAAAAAGATCGCATTCGGAGATACGAGCTCTTCGGCCATCTTGGCATCGGCCGTATTTATGAAGTCGACGAAGCGCTTCATGAAGTGGTTGTTCGTGTCTGTCATCGGGAACTCCTTTTGCGGGCTGATTGCTCAGTCTGCTGCACCAGTCTCAGACCTGAACCCAGGCGGGCGCCACGGAAGGGCCTTTGCCGAGGAAGAAGCCGAAGTGGATGTTCATCTCGCCGATGGGTTCGATGAAGCGGGCATTGGTCAGCTCTCCCGCATTGACCGGCTCGAAGCCGATGGCCTTGGCGATGTTCGATACGGTTTCCTTTGCCGGCTCGTCATTGCCGGCGACGAACACCTGCAGGGTCTTTCCGTTGCGTGCCTCGATCGGCAGAAGAGTCGCGAATATCGTGTTGAAAGCCTTCACCACGGTGGCCGCCGGCACCAGTGCCTGAATTTCCTCGGCCGCCGACGTCGAATGACCGACCAGCAATCCTCGGTAATCGGCCGTGATCGGGTTCGAGATGTCGACGAGCACCTTGCCGGTGAGGTCTCCCGCCGCCTTCAATGCCTCTCCTATCGCGCCATAGGGCAGAGCCAGAATGACAACATCCGCCAGCTTGACGGCCGCTGCAATGCCGCCTCCTTCGACATTCGCGCTCAATTCGGCGGCCAAAGCTGCTGCTTTTGCCGGATCGCGGTGGCCGATGACCAGTTCATAACCTGCTCCGGTCAGCACGCGGGCAAGGCCTGCTCCCATGTTACCAGTGCCGACAATTGCGATTTTCATGTCCGTCGCTCCTTTGTGATTGCTGACGGAATGAATAGAATTATTCTCATATCGGGATAAATAGTCACTTTTACGCAATACTTGAAATGGATTGTTTCTAATGGACCGGTTCTTCAGCATGAGCATCTTCGTCAAAGCCGTGGAGCTGGGGTCGTTCAGTGCTGTTGCCGACGCCTTGAACATGTCGCCGCAGCTTGTCGGTAAACATGTGCAATTCCTGGAGCATCATCTGGGTGTCCGGCTTCTGAACCGAACCACCCGCCGGCAGCACCTGACCGAGGTCGGCAGCCTATTCTACGAGCGTTCGCGCAACATACTGGCGGAAGTCGAATCCGCGGAGGCACTGGCGGCGGAAACGCGCGCGGTTCCTCGGGGCAGGTTGAGGGTCAGCGCGCCTGTAACCTTCGGAATCAACGCCCTTGCGCCCAAATTGCCCGAATATTTGAAGGCATATCCGGAGGTCTCGATTGACCTGTCACTGTCGAACCGATTGGTCGATCTGATAGACGAGGGATATGATGCGATCTTCCGCGTCGGGGAGTTGTCGGACAGTGGATTGATCGCCCGGCGCCTGGATCCCTACCGCCTCATCATTTGTGCGGCCCCGCGTTATCTTGAGTCTCGTGGAACGCCCCGTACACCAGGCGATCTCGTAGATCACGAGTGCCTGATCTTTTCGCATACGCGTTTGAGAACGCATTGGGCCTTCGAAGGACCGGACGGATATGTCGATGTTCCCATATCGGGGCGGTTGACAGTCGACAGCGGCGAAGCCTTGCTTCAGGCGGCGGTGGCAGGGCTTGGGATCATTTTCCAGCCCCTCGAACTGATCCGCGCGAGCATCGAGTCGGGGCAACTGGTGCCTATTCTGCCGGAATACAGGATACCGACACGCCCATTGCATGTTCTCTACGCCCCTGATCGTCGCATCACCCCGAAACTGCGCAGCTTCCTTGACTACGTGGTCGCGGAATTCGGCAAGGAGGCATCAGCCTAGTTAGGGCGTTGCTCGCATCCTCGAGTGGCCTTGGCTCAAGCTATTCATTCGAAGCTACAACCGTAGTCTTTTCTTCCGGCGCGAACATTTCGAAGTCGGCTAAATATTTTCCGAGCAAGGCGTCGAGCGCCGTCTTCTCCTCTTCCGTGAGGCTCGATACGAGCCGGGCCTGTGTCTCGACATGGGCGGTTACGGCCGCGTCGATCAGCGCAAAGCCATTTTCGGTCAACGACACCAGAAAGCTTCGGCCGTCATCGGGATTGGGGCTGCGGGTGACGAGGCCCGCCTTTTCCAGTTGATCGATGCGATTGGTCATCGTGCCGGAGGTCACCATCATGGTGGCCATCAGGTCGTTGGGGGAGAGGGTGTAAGGCGCGCCCGAGCGGCGCAGGGTCGCCAGGACATCGAAAGCCGGACCGTTCAGATCGAATTGCGCAAAGGTCTTGCCCATCTCCCGGCTAAGGTGATGGGTGAGGTTTCCGATGCGGCCGATCAGCCCCATCGGAGCGACGTCGAGGTCGGGCCGTTCCCGGTGCCATTGGGCGAGAATTTTGTCGATGCGATCCATGCGCAGACATCGCCATGGAATTATCTTGACGTCAAGGTATTTTGGATTATCTTGAAGTCAAGATAAATTTGGAAACTGTGCATGACCCGCAATTCCGACCTGTTGTTGACCGCGATCGCGCCGGCGATCTGGGGTAGCACCTATCTGGTGACGACCGAACTCCTGCCGGCCGGCTATCCGCTGACGGTCGCCATGCTGCGCGCCTTGCCGGCGGGATTGCTGCTGCTCGCCATCGTGCGGCGCCTGCCGGATGGCATCTGGTGGCTGCGGTCGCTCGTTCTTGGTGCGCTGAACTTCTCCATCTTCTGGTGGATGCTGTTCATCTCGGCCTATCGGTTGCCGGGCGGGGTGGCGGCCACCGTCGGCGCGGTCCAGCCGCTGATCGTCATCGTGCTGGCGCGGCTATTGCTCGGTTCGCCGATCCGTGGCCTTTCGGTTATAGCGGCGATTGCCGGGATAGCCGGTGTCGCGCTTCTTATTCTTACACCGCAGGCAACGCTCGATCCGATCGGCATTGCGGCGGGCATTGGCGGCGCTTTTTCCATGGCGGCGGGCACGGTGCTCAGCCGCCGCTGGCGG
>NZ_AJVM01000043.1:0-47622 GCF_000281735.1 Rhizobium sp. AP16
GGGCCCCTGCCGTTGCGGCAGGTTGAGCTTCGGCAGGTCGGAGGAATATTCTCCATCTGTCGCCACGCGCACGGCGCTGGCGATGGCATTCGACGTTACCCCAAGCGCCGCCGCACGCGCAAAGTCGGGCGTGATCTGGATCTCAGGCGCCTGCCTGGACGCAGTCGACGTCACCGCTCCAATGCCACGCAGAGTGCGAAGCTGTTCCTCGAGCGCCGTGCCTGCACTGTCGAGCACTGTGGCGTCGTCGCTGGCCAGCGTAATCTCGAGCTTCGTTCCATTGCCGCCGCTTCCGACTTCGATCCGCACGCCGGGGAGAACGGAGAGAGCTTGGCGAATATCGTTTTCGATTTCCGACTGCTTGCGATCGCGCTCACCGATGGGCGTCAGCACGACGACGATGGTAGCGGACCCGACGTCACTTGTGGTGCTCACGTCAGGGCCGCCGCCTGAGGATACGGAACCGATCGAGGAAAAGACATGCGTCACATCGCGGAGCTTGCCGACGATATCGGCCGCTTTCCTGGTTGCCGCGTCCGTCTGCTCGATGGTGGCGCCGGGCTGCAGGGTCAGCGTGATCTGGGTGCGTGCGTCGTCGGAAGCCGGCAGAAAGCCCGATTTCAGGAAGGGGATGGTGGAAAGCGAAAGCGCCACCACGATAGCGGTGACGGCCATGGTGGTCTTTCTGTGGTTCAAGCCCGCCTTCGCGATCGCCATATAGGCGCGCATGATACGGCCATCCTTCTCCTCCACCGGATGCGCCTTCATGAAATATGCGGCCATCATCGGCGTCAGCAGGCGGGCAACGACAAGCGAGACAAGGACGGCAACAGCGGCCGTGACGCCGAACTGGCGGAAGAGAAGGCCAGGTATGCCGCTCATGAAGGCCGTCGGCAGGAAGACCGCGACAAGTGTGAAGGTGGTTGCGATGACGGCAAGCCCGATCTCATTGGCCGCTTCGAGGGCGGCATCAAGCGGCCGCTTGCCCATTCGCAGGTGGCGGGCGATGTTCTCGATCTCGACAATGGCGTCGTCGACGAGGATGCCGACCACCAGCGACAGCGCCAGCAAGGTGACGATATTCAGGCTGAAGCCGGCCAGATACATGACGAGAAAGGTCGGTATGACGGACAAGGGCAGCGCCACGGCGGACAGGATCGTCGCGCGCCAATCGCGAAGAAACAGCCAGACGACGACGATCGCCAGGATCGCCCCCTCGTACAACATGTGCATCGAACCATTGTAGTTGTCGATGATCGGCCCGATCGTGCTGTAGGCCTCATCGATCCGCACATTGGGATGGGTGGCTGCGAACTTGCTGATCGCCGTGCTGATGTCCGCCGCGACGGTGCTGTCCGAAAATCCGTTTGAGCGCTTGATCTCGACCGCGATCGCGGGCTTGCCATCGAGATATGCCATCGAGGAGCGATCCGCAAAGCTGTCCGTGACGGACGCCACGTCGTCGAGACGAACCTGCTGCCCATTGGCCAGGGGAATTTTGAGCCCTTTCAATGCTTCGACCGACGGCATGGCGCCGAGTGTGCGCAACGTCTGACGGGTGCTGCCGATTTCCCCAAGACCACCCGACGTGTCGGCCTGGACGGCTTTCAACTGCGACGACACGGTGGCCGCCGTGACCCCGAGCGACGCCATCGTCGAGGGATCGAGGTCGACATGAACCTCGCGGTCGACCCCACCGATGCGATTGACCTGTCCGACGCCCGGCACCGATAGCAGCGCCTTGGTCATATCATTGTCGATGAACCAGGAAAGCTCGGTCTCGTTGAGACCGGTCGAACGAACCGCATAGGTGAGCAACGCGGAGTTCTGCACGGTGACCTTGGTAACGCTCGGCGTTTCCATTTGCGACGGCAGGTCGGCCTTGACGCTGTCCACCGCGTTGCGGACCTCGTTCAGAGCCGCTTCGCTGTCTTTCTCCAGCTTGAAGGAGACCTTGATCGAGACGGTACCGTCGGTGATCGTCGTGGTGATGTGGTCGAGATAGCTCAGCGAAGCGAGACTATCTTCGATGGTACGAGCGACCTCGGTCTCGAGCTGTGCCGGTGCCGCGCCGTCAAGCGTGGCGGTGACGCTGATGGTCGGCAGGTCCATGTCGGGGAAATTCTGGACCGGCAGATACTTGAATGCCAACAGCCCGCCGACGGCAAGCATTGCAAACAGCAATATCGCCGGCACGGGGTTGCGGATCGAGAAAGCGGAGAAATTCATCTGTTTATCTCCGCGATTTTCACAAGGTCATTGTCCGACAGAAAGGCTCCGCCCGACGTCACGACCTTTGCCGACCGGTCCAGGCCGGAGATGATCTCGACCTCGCCATTGTTGCGACGGCCGGTTTCCACCCGGACCCGTCGCACCCGATCGTCTTCGCCGGCGATGAACAGGTAGCTGATGCCGTCTCGGAAGACGATTGCTGTCTCGGAAACGGTGAGCGCCGGCGTGGTCTGCAACTCGATATTGCCGGTGACATAGAGGCCGGTACGTGGACGAATGTCGGCTGGCAGCGCGACATAGACGATCACCCGGCTGGTATCGGTGCTGACCGAGGGTCCGACAAGCCTCACCTTGCCCTGAATGGAGTGGCTATCCGGTCCGTTGATCTCGACACTCAATCCTTCCGAAATCCGCGGGAGGTAGCGTGTCGAAACTTCGGCCTGCCACTCGACGCGCTGCTGTCGGACCATGCGGAACAGCTCGGTGCCGGCGGAGACCACAGCACCAAGATCGGCGGAGCGCGACGTAATCAAGCCGTCGTCGGCGGCGGTGATGGTCGTCTGAGCGAGCTTGATCTTTTCGCTGTCGAGTGCGGCCTCCTCAGATGCCAGGGTTGCGGTCGCCGTCTGCTCGTCGGCGAAATATTCGGTAATCTTCTCGTCGGATAGAGCTCCGGATGAACGAAGCTGCCGCGCCCGATCCGCATTCGCCTTGGCTTTGGCCAGGCTTGCCTGGGCGGTGACGACGGCAGCCTGCTGCTTGCGGAGGTCGGCAAGAGTGCTCTCTTGCGAAAGCCGGACAAGCGTCTGCCCCTTCGTGACCACGGAGCCGACATCGACCAGCACCTCGATGATGCGCAGGCCACTGGTCTCGGAGGCGACTATTGCTTCCTGCCAGGGCTTCAGCCAACCGCTCGCGGGAACGGTCTCCGGCCAGTCCCGCTGCGATGGCGCCGCCAGGGAGACGGTAAGGGCGGGTGCGGCCGCCTGTTCCGCCGTGGCAGTGCGGAATGGAAGCAGAATCGCTGCCGCAACGAGTGCGGTGGCGAATATCATGGACGGCTTTCTCAACGATGCATTCCTTGCAGTTCTTGGCATCGCGCAGGCAATTCCTGAACCACAACCGATGCCGCCAAGCCGATCAGTAGCCGGACGAACGTTAAGTGCGGTCAAGTTAGTGTTAAGCTGGGTAAAACTTGGCCGTGCGCCCGCGTTTGTGCTGTAAGGATGGCGGATGTGATTGACGGACGAAGTGAATGAACAAGGTTCTCCTCATCGACGACGACGTCGAATTGACGACGCTTCTGCAGGAATATCTGGCGGAAGAAGGATATGACGTCTCAACGGATACGGACGGTCGCGCCGCCATTGCGGCAGCCGCCGGCAATACGGTGGATATCATCGTGCTCGACATCATGATGCCCCGAATGAACGGGATCGAAGTTCTGCAGAGAATCAGGAAGCTGAGCCCTGTTCCCGTATTGATGCTGACCGCAAGAGGCGATGACATCGACCGTATATCGGGCCTCAACCTCGGCGCGGACGACTATGTGCCGAAGCCCTGCTCGCCAGGTGAACTTGCGGCCAGGCTGCGCGCGATTTTGCGGCGAGCGGGCCAGCCTACGACAGGCACGGCGACCGACACGCTAAGGGCGGGGCAACTCGTGATCCATCCGGGCAGCCGGACAGCCGAATGGCGCGGCGCGGCTTTGGATCTGACCGGCACGGAGTTCAGCCTGCTCGAAGTTCTCGCCCGCAGCGCCGGCCAGCTGGTATCGAAGCAGGACATATCAAAGCGGGCTTTCGGCAAGCCGCTCACGCCCTTCGATCGCCGCATCGACGTCCATATCAGCAGCGTTCGCCAGAAGCTCGGGCTCAGGGAGGACGGGCAATCCTGGATTCAGTCCGTTCGCGGCCAGGGCTACCAACTTCTGGTGGACTGACCATGCCCCGGCTTTTCTGGAAGTTCTTCACGATCATCTGGCTGACGCTTGCGGCGTCCGTGGCGGTTATCATCATTATCGTCAATCTCCTTCAGGCCGTTCCTTTTGCACGCGAGTTAGAGGCAGAACGGCGAGCGCTCATCCTGAACCTTGCCGCAAACATGCTCGCGAAGGATGGCGAGGATGCCGCCAGACACTTTGTCGGCGCAAGCGAAGAGACGCTGCCGCTAGGTCTGACCATTTCGAAGGCAGCGGAAGCCGCCGCCTGTGCGGACGCGAATGCGGCCAACACAAGATCCGTCCTGAGGGACGGAGTTTGCTATCGGATTATCCTGTCGGCTCCAGCCGGTTCCATTTTGGAAAACTTTGCGCCGTTCATGCCGTGGCTCGCGATCCTGATCTCGAGCACGATCTCGGCAGGCGCGCTCGCCCGATACCTCATTCGTCCCGTCGTTCATCTGCGCGATGGATTGAGCGCGCTCGCTCACGGCCGCTTCGATTTCCGCATCGGCGACAAGATGGCCGGCCGAAAGGATGAGGTCACGGCACTTGCCCATGATTTCGATTCCAGCGCCGCGCGGCTGCAGGAACTTCAGGATGCGCAGCAGCGGCTGTTTCATGACGTATCGCATGAGCTGCGCTCGCCCTTGTCCCGTCTGCAGGCCGCCGTGGGCGTGCTTCGGCAGAACCCGGCGAAACTCGATGTCATGCTGGATCGCATGGATCGCGAGGTCGAGCGGCTCGACGTCCTGGTGGGCGAGATCCTGACGCTGGCCAGACTGACCGCGGGCTCCAGTCTTCCGCTGAAAACGCAGTCCCTCGATATCGTCGACCTCCTGAACGAGATCCTTGGTGATGCGACATTCGAAGCCCAGATACGGGCGATCGCGATCACGGCCAACGTCGACGGTATGTTCCTGGCCGATGTCGAGGGCGAGCTGATCTACCGGGCGCTGGAAAACGTCATTCGCAACGCCATCAAATATACCGCCGAGCGCTCGCGAATATCCGTGCGTTGCGAGATGACAGCCGATCTCCTCAAGGTACGCGTCACGGATCAGGGACCAGGCGTCAGGCATGACGAACTCGAGCGCATCTTCCAGCCGTTCTCACGCGGCAATGGCGCCGTACCGAGTGATGGATATGGCCTGGGTCTTGCAATCACCAGACAGGCTATCGAGCGTCATGGCGGGCGGGCGTATGCATCCTTGCCAGCCGCCGGCGGCCTGACCATCACCCTCGAAATCCCCCGAAAGCCGACGACCTTTGGTCCGGCGAGCGATCACGCCTAATCTGGCTCAATCTTCCAAGATGTGCGGCGTGAAGGCGGCTTTCGTTGAAGCGGTTCAAGGTTGAAATTCAGGCAATGATTAGCACCTGATCTCGAAGTTTTACCCAACTTTACACTGCCTTTACGGCCATTAACGCAGGCATCGCTAAAATCTGAACCCACGATCCCGGTTCGGAAGATTTGCCACATGACCTTTAGCCTTCGGCTGCCTGAAATGCGTTCGCAGGGCGTGTTCTGCGTCGTTCTGCTCTCGTCGCTCTCCTCTTGTGCAAGCGTGCCACTGCATCAGGGTACGTCTCTCGGTTCCTACGCTGATATGACCGCATCGGGGGGCTCGCTGACGAAGGCGAAATTGCGGGTGGACCCGGCGCCGGTACTTGCCGCACAGACCGTGCGTATCGTACGGACGTCGGCGCAGATCGGTAACAGTGGCGCTTTCGATCCTAAAAACCTGGCGCTTGTCACCAATGCGATCGACCGGGCGCTCTGCACCGGCCTCAGCGACCGTTTCCAGGTCGTGGCTTCGAACCAGCCGGCCGATCTCGTCGTCCACGCAACTGTCACTGACATCGTCCCAACGAACCGGACGGCCGCAGCGACTTCCGCCGTGGCGTCCCTCGGCACGTCAGTGGCGCTCGCCGTACCAATTCCAAGGATTCCGATCGGTCTCGGCGGCCTGTCGGTCGAAGCTGAGGCGGTCGGTCTGGACGGAGCCCAGAAGGCGGCCATGCTCTGGTCGCGCGGCGCAAACATGCTGACAACAAGGGCCAGGATCTCGACGGTCGGGGATGCCTATTCGCTTTCCTCCGCCTTCGGCGCCGACTTCAGCCGCATGCTGGTCAAGGGCCAGGACCCATTCAAGGGAACGTCGGTGATACCGTCGGCACAAAAGATAAAGGCGTCGCTTGGCGGCGGTCCGAAATACGACGCTTGCAAGGCATTTGGCTCAGCCCCCGGCATTACCGGAGCAGTTGCCGGCCAACTGGGTCTGCCGCCGGGCTGGAGCGACAAGGGCGCAGCGACCACTCAATAACCGCCGTACCGCACTGCACGCGCTCCGTGGCTGGGCGACCGCCATTCAGCTACTCACAACCAGGCGCCAGCGGCGCCTCACGTAAATCTATAGAAAAGAGGACGATATGAATATGAAAATGCATCTAAGGTTCGCAGCGGCAGCCGTCGCAATTCTTGCCTCAAGCTCCATCTTTGCCGCGGAAAAGCAGGCCTATCTGCCACCGCAAAAGGCTGCTGCCATTCTCGCCGACGGGCTTCCCTGGCTGGCTGACGCACCTGACGGCAAGACCCTTAAGGTCACCCTGAATAAGGATGGCACTGGAAGCATACGTGGCCCACTGCCGTTTACGCTGTCCCTCACCTGGTCGGTCAAGGGCGATACGATGTGCATCCTCGGCAAGATGGGAACAAGGTGCCTTCGCTTTCGTGAGGCTCCCGGCGGGCTTCAGGGCTGGGACGGCGACAAGCCAGACCTGAAGTTCAGCCGCTAAAAGCTCTCGATGAGGTATCGGCCGCCCTGGGCTTGGGCGTGATGAGCACGGGGGACGCTGCTGCGATGCTGATGACAATGCTTATCATCGGCCTTGTGCTTGGCGGAACCCTTGCGCTGATGGCGCTGGGTCTGACCATTCAGTACGGTGCGGCTCGGATCGTGAATCTGGCTTTCGATCAGAGCACGTTAACTTTACGGTGCCCTCCAGTTGCTTTTTGCAATTCCGATAAATCAGCTTCCACGAATGTTGGATTGACTCTATCGTATGCAATGCATAGATTTTTTTTGTAATATTTCTGCCGTGCGCCTGCGTTAAAAAATGACGGAAACTGGCTGACGAGGCATTTGATGGACATGACCGACCCGTCTCGCGATGACTGTCCCGAGGAATTCAATCTCACACGTCGAAAACTGATGGTGGGCGGCGCCTTGTTCGCTGGGGGCATGCTGCTGGCTCCGGAGATTTCGGCTCAAACTCTGGGTGCGGTCGCGCCGGAGGTTTCGTCAAACTTCATGGACGTATCGTCTCTCCTCATCGACCATCATTTGGATCCTGAGGTCGGGGCACGCATGGCTGCCGCCATGCTGCGGATAAATCCGGAGATTGCGCAGGATATCGGCGCAATTATTGACATCGCGAAGAAAAAAAACGCCAGGATCGTCGAGGATTTCTTTGCCGACATCCCGGAAGGGCGCGTGAAGGACACGGCTCTGGCCATCATTTCGGCCTGGTATACAGGCGTTGTGGAAAATTCCGCCAACGCCGAGGTCTTCGCCTTCGAGACGGCGCTTATGTACCAACCAACCCATGACGTCATGACAATCCCGACCTACGCGATATCCGGTCCGAATGGATGGAATGCGGAGGCTCCGGCTCTTGGCGATATGCCGACATTCTGACGAAAGCCGCTCCGTGCGCGAAGGCGCGTAGCGGGCGGCTTTCACACAAATCGAGCAAGACGCCCCGGAGGACGACTTTGTCATGGGATCGACTTGCGGCGAGGTTTGACGTGCCTATTCGAGCCTTTGGATAGTTGGAATCGATAAGATGGCAAACGATTATAGTGCGGACGTCATTGTCGTTGGAACAGGCGTTGTCGGTTGCCTCGTCGCCGAGCAGGCGCTGGACGCGGGCCTGTCCGTTCTGATGCTGGAAGCCGGCCCTCGCGTGGAGCGCTGGCAGATTGTTGAAAATTATCGCAACGTACCGCCGCGCTTCAAGCAAAACTGGAATGCACCCTATCCAGCCAAGCCCTGGGCACCGCATATAGAATCAGAATTGGTAGACGCCACGACCGACTACCTGCAGCTGGAAGGGCCGAATGGGCGGGCATACCGTCAGGGTTATGTGCGTTATGCCGGCGGCGCTACCTGGCATTGGGCGGGCATCTGTTGGCGGCTGCATCCCGATGATATGCGGATGAAAAGCCTTTACGGCGTCGGCCGGGACTGGGCGTTTGATTACAACACGCTTGAGCCATATTACACCCGCGCCGAATACGCTTTGGGTGTGTGCGGTCCCTCCGAGGTTGAGCTGCAATGGCCGCCATTGCCGCGCTCCAAGCCCTATCCCATGGGCCGTATTCCCTACGGTCCGGGCGAACAGCGTTTCACAGACGCCGCCGCACGGGTTGGCATCACTAATCTTCCCGCTCCTCAAGCTCGCAATAGCGGCGTTTCCTACGACGGACGGCCGCCTTGTTGCGGCAACAACAACTGTTTCCCGGTCTGTCCGATCTCGGCGAAATACGATGCGGCATCGGCCCTGCCAAGGATCGAATCCAAGGGCGGCAGGATTCTTGCCAATGCGGTCGTCTACAGGGTGGAGACGGATGCAAAGCAGAACATTCAGGCGGTCCATTTCTTCAATCCCAACAAGGAATCGCAAAAGGTAACCGGCAGGCTTTTCGTCATTGCCTGCAATGCGATAGAGACGCCGAAACTGCTACTGATGTCCAAGGACGATCGCAACCCGAATGGCGTTGCCAATCATTCGGATCAGGTCGGACGCAATCTGATGGACCAGCCCAAGATCAGCGCGCAGATGATGCTCTCAGAGCCGATGTGGACGGGCGTGGGGCCCGTGCAGGGCAGCAGCATTATGATGACCGGGCAAGGCGCTTTCCGAAGCGAACATGCCGGTGCCATGCTTCGCTGCGAAAATGCAGCTCTCAGCGCCGTTGGCGGTCTGGCAGCGCTATCGAAGGGGCTCGTCGGCAAAGCTTTGGACGCGGAGATACGCCGGCTCTCGGCCTGCACCGCGCGACTGACGATCGAGCACGAGATCCTGGCGGATCCCAATAACCGCCTGACATTGTCGGATAAGAAGGACTGGCTGGGCCTCAGCAAGCCGAACATCTATTATGATGTCGGCGACTATGTGCGCCGCAGCCACCAGGAATATACCCTGCCGCTGCTGAAGAAATTGATCGCGGAGCTTGGCGCCGTCGAAAGCAGCATCGCCACGACCTTCACCAATAGCGACCACATGATGGGGAGCTGCATCATGGGCACCGATCCCACCGACTCTGTCGTCGATGTCGACTGTCGCGCGCATGATCATCCGAATCTTTTTCTGCCCGGCGGCGCGGCGATGACGACGGGCGGCTGCGGCAACAGCACCATCACCATGGCGGCCTTGGCCGTAAAGGCCGCCGATGCCATCGTTGACCAATTAAAGCGGGGCTGAGCGTGGACACTTTCTTCCGTCTCTTCAGCGCTGCAATCTGTCTGATGTCCGTGAGCTCGACGGCCCTCGCCGCCGACGATGATGCGCAGGCAGCCTCCGTCAAGCGCGGCGCCTATATCGCCACCGCTTCGGACTGTTCCGCCTGCCACACGGCACCAAGTGGCAAGCCATTCGCGGGCGGACTTGGCATCGTCTCCCCGGTGGGCACGATTTACTCCACCAACATCACCCCCTCTGCGACCGCAGGCATTGGGCAATATACGGAAGAGCAATTTGCCCGGGCCCTGCGGGCTGGCGTTCGGGCCGATGGCGCCAATCTCTATCCGGCGATGCCCTACACGTCATATAACGTGCTGACGGACGCGGATATCCGCGACCTCTACGCCTACTTTCAACACGGCGTCGCACCCGTCGACACGGCGCCGACGCCTACCGCGCTGCCATTTCCGATGAATATTCGCCTGTCGATGATGGCGTGGAACCTCCTGTTCCTCGGCAGCGGCCATAGCGAGGCCGACGCCACGCAATCGGCCGAGTGGAATCGCGGCAAATACCTTGTCGACGGGGCGGCGCATTGCAGCACCTGCCATACGCCGCGCGGCTTCCTGATGCAGGAATTGTCTTCGCACTATCTGGGTGGTGCGCAAGTCGGCCAGTGGTATGCGCCCAACATCACCTCGGATGCCAACAGCGGCATTGGAAGCTGGAGCAAGGACGAGCTGGCTCGCTATTTGGCAACCGGCTCGCTGCCCGGCAAGGCGCAGGCCGCCGGCAGCATGGGAGAGGCCGTCGAGCACAGTTTTTCCCAGCTCACGCCGGACGATATCTCGGCGATATCAACCTATATCAAAACCGTGGCGCCGCTGCATGATACGTCGGATGAGCAGTCCCGGTTTGGCTACGGTAAGCCCTTCTCGCAGCTTGCAAGCTTGCGCGGAGCGAACCCGATCCGCTCGGATACGGACGAGCAAGCCAGCGGCGCGGTGCTGTTTTACGGCAATTGTGCCTCCTGCCACCAGGCTTCCGGCCAAGGTAGCAAGGATACCTATTATCCGAGCCTGTTCCACAATTCGGTGACAGGTTCAGCCAATCACAGCAATCTCATCGCTACGATCCTGAACGGCGTCAACCGGACGACGCCCAAGGGCCAGGCCTTCATGCCCGGTTTCGGCGGCAAGGCGAACGACATCAATGCTCTGAATGATGCCCAAGTCGCCACGCTGGCGAACTACGTGATTGATAATTACGGCCGCGCCGGCACTCCGGTCTCACCCGCCGATGTCGCCCAGGTGCGGGCCGGTGGCCCTGCATCTTCACTCCTGCTGCTCGCACGCATCGGCATTGCCGTGGCCGTCATTGTCGGCTTGGCGATCTTGCTGCTGCTTGTTGTTTGGCGGCAGCGGCGGGCCAGGGTGGTTTAGCTGGCTTCTCCGTGTCGGTTGGCGGCTACGCTCCCTTGCGGATAGATGCTCCATCGCCGGAGCTGCCGACCTCGTGAAACATTGCCATCTGTGAATCGGCGCGGCTGCCCCGATGCCGTTCGACGCCATAAGCAATTGCTTTTGCAGAGGTGACTTGAGTCGCCGCGCGATGCTTATTCACAAATCGGTGTTCAAACGCATCGAATGAAGGAACTCTATGGCGCCCAATGCCGTTTCAACTGAAGCGGCTCTCCCGATGCCAACTTGGCGGTGGTGGAAAACTCTTAAATCAAAGCCGTTCTCATCGACAATGTTAGCCGTGCATTCAGGCATGACCCTGGTGAATATGGAGTGACATGTAATGTACAACGCGAAACGTGATGGACAAGGCGGCGGCGCCTCAAGCGCAATCCCGTCAATGGGTCTCATCGAGGGCCGGATCACCGTTCTCGAGGTTGTGGCTATGACTTCTCTCGGGCTTTTGCTTAAGGTTGGAGACAAACGTGCGGCTCAGCATGTGCTTTCGACCATTCGGAAAGCCATGCGGGCAAAATGCGATGATATTCATCTGGGTATATCGGATGCTGACTCAGCGATTGCCTATGCGCAGGAACTGCTCGATGCGACTTTGGACAGTACCGAGTTTCTGACGCCAAAGTCGATCACCGACGACCTTTTGATCGCCTGATGCCTGGCCGTCCATTCGATATTCAATGTGGGTGATGGCCCCTTGCGTGAGACGTTGGGGCTGGTGAACACGGCCCCCGCAAAGGTGCGGCGGCCGCTCAGGCATCGTCGTAACCGACGACGCCCTTGATCTCCGTGAATTCATGCAGGCCGAACTTGCCGTATTCGCGGCCGTTGCCCGACTGCTTGTAGCCGCCGAAGGGGGCCATGCCATCCCAGGCCGAATTGTTGAGACGGACCGTGCCCGCACGCAGCCGTCCGGCAAGCACCCGCGCCTCCCGCGGATCGCCCTGGATATAGGCGGCAAGGCCATAGGGCGTGTCGTTGGCGATCGCCACGGCCTCGTCCTCGCTCTCGTAGCCGATGATCGACAGCACCGGCCCGAAGATCTCCTCGCTGGCGATGGTCATGGAATTGGTCACGCGCGTGAACACCGTCGGACGCACATAGTAACCTGCGTTGAGATGCGACGGCCGCCCGAGCCCGCCCACCACCAACTCGGCACCCTCCTCGATCCCCTTGGCGATCAGCGCCTGGATCTTCTCGAACTGGAGCGCGCTGACAACAGGGCCGAGATTGGTGCGCGGATCCGAGGGAGCGCCGACGACCAGCGACGCCGCTTCCCGCGCCGCGATCGCACCCGCTTCGTCCATACGTTCAGCCGGCACCAGCATGCGCGTCGGCGCATTGCAGGACTGGCCGGAATTGTTGAAGCAACGGCGCACGCCACCGCTGACCGCTGCCTCGAGATCGGCGCTGCGCAGCACGATATTGGGGGATTTTCCGCCGAGTTCCTGGTGGACACGCTTGACGGTCGGGGCGGCGGCTTGCGCAACGGCAATACCGGCGCGGGTCGAGCCGGTGAAGGACACCATGTCTATATCCGGATGGCTCGACAACACGGCGCCGACGGTCGGTCCGTCGCCCTGCACCAGGTTGAAGACACCCTTGGGAACGCCGGCCTCTTCGAGGATTTCTGCAAAGATGATGGCGTTGAACGGCGCGATTTCCGAGGGCTTCAGCACCATGGTGCAGCCCGCCGCCAGCGCCGGCGCGACCTTGCAGGCAATCTGGTTCATCGGCCAGTTCCAGGGCGTGATCATGCCGACGACGCCGATCGGCTCGTGGACGATCCGGGTGGAACCCTGCATATAGTCGAACTGGAAAGCCTCGAAGGCTTCGATCGTCTTTTCGAAATGGGTGACGCCGATACCGGCCTGATCCGACCGTGCCATGGCGAGCGGCGCACCCATCTCCCGCGAAATGATGTCGCCGATCTCGTCATTGCGGCGTCTCAGGATTTCAAGAATGCGCTTCAGCAGCGACAGCCGCTCGTCCCGCGTCGTCCGCGAGAAACTGTCGAAGGCAGCGCGGGCGGCCTTGATCGCTTTCTCGGCATCCGCGACCGAGCCCAAAGCGACGGTTCCGATCGACTGCTCTGTCGCCGGGTCGATGACCTCAAGGGTCTTCAACACCTCGGGATCGACCCATTTGCCGTCGATATAGAATTTGTGGGCGTTTTCCATGGCTGTCTCCATCGCTTGGCCGTCTCGCATTCCGCAGATCGAATAGCAGAATAGCCTGTCTATTCCGAGAGCGGTGCCGCATATCGGCCATCGCCAGCAGACGATTCCGTGAAGTCGCGGCTGCGCGGCTCATTATTCCCCCGGAAGTCGCATTTCAGGGTCTCAAATCAGTCTCAATTGACGTTCAGGTCTGGGCGACCAAGCTGCGGACAGATCACGGTAGAGCCTGCATGAAACGACAAACAATCCTGCTGCTCGCGATGCTGTCGCTCCTGCCCGTCCCGGCTCTCGCCCATCCACATATCTTCGTCGACGCAAAATTCGAAGTTGTCGCCGCACCGGACGGCTCGATCAGCGAGCTGCGCAACATCTGGCACTTTGACGAGGTCTTTTCCTCCTCGGTCCTCATGGATTTCGACAAGGGCGACAATCAGACGCTGAGTGCGAGCGAACTGAAAGCAGTCGGCAAGACGGTCAGGGATTCGCTTGCGCAGTATAATTACTACACGAACGTCACCAGCAACGGCAAAGCGGTGCCTATGGCCAAGCCAGAGGCGATCCTGGCCGATTATAAGGACGGTTCGCTAACGCTGACCTTTTCGCTGAAGCCCGAAGAAAAGACCTTCCTCAAGGGAACCACGATCTTCGGGATTTATGACAAGACGCTCTACACAGCGGTCGATTTCGCCACCGACGACGATATGACCATCTCGGGGGCGACCTCGGGCCGCTGCAAGCGCAAGGTCGTGAGGCCCAATCCCAAGGAAGTCATGGCGGAGAACCAGGCGGCACTGACCAGCATGTTCTTCAGCGACCCCAAGGGTACGGACTATTCGCTGCTCGTCGCGACACGGCTGGAAGTCCAGTGTTGATCCCGTGCGACTATTCAGGACGGCCGCGGCGAAAAAAACAATGGCATCGTGTTTAGCGCCGGTTTTTCAGGTTCATGAAATGTTGTGACGTTATTCTCGCCCGTAGCCTTTGCAATCGCGGCGCTGGAAAGGATCAGTTCGTCCATGACCAGGCGCCTACAATTGCCGGCTCGCGAATACCACAATGTCTTTCAACGCCTCCATAGACCCATATGAAACCCGATAAATGTCACACCGCCTCTCCCCTAAACGGCGAAGAGCATATCGACCGCCAGCCGGAGGCAATGAGTGCTTTTAGACTTTTTGCCATTTTGGAAACCTTAAGCTGTGCTAGTAATGCCGCAGGGGCGTCCAGGGATCGGGTGTTGTCAGAGTGTTAGTAGTCGAGACATCTTTCTCCGCCCGGTTGCTGGCGCTGACCGGGATTGGTCTGGTGACCATATGCGCAATCGGCGCGTTTCCCGCATCATCCATGGCGCAGGAAGCCACAAAGTCCACCTCCGACACCTGGGTCGTGACGCTCGGCGCCACGGTGGAATACGGTCCCAATTATGAAGGCTCGAAGCATTATTCCTTCAGCGCCTTGCCGTCCTTCGACTTCTATCGCTTCGGTGACACGCCTGAATACAGCGCCCCGGACGACAATTTCGACTATACGCTCTTCGACCTCGGCAACCTTGAAATCGGCCCCGTCGTCGGCTTGAGGGATGACCGCCTGGATCTCAACAATCTGCATCTGCAGAGCGAGCGCAGGGTGCGCTGGAACTTCGATGCCGGCGGTTTCGCACAATACTGGCTGATGGAAAATCAGCTTCGGCTGCGGACGGAAGTGCGCCAGTCCCTTTGGGGCGGCGACGGCCTTGTCGCCGATCTGGCGCTCGATTGGTTTCAGCCCGTTGGCGACAAATTGGTCCTGTCCGCCGGGCCGCGCATGTCGCTGGCAAACTCGACCTACATGCGCAGCAACTTCGGCATCTCTGCCGGCCAAGCCGCGAGAAACGGCCATGTCAGGACCTTCGACGCCAGCGGCGGCCTGAAATCGGTCGGCTTCACAGTGGCTGCGACCTATACGATCACGCCGCAATGGAGCGTGCAGGTCTATGAGAAATATAACCGTCTGGTGGGCGACGCCGCCGACAGCCCGATCACCTCGCAGTTCGGCTCACCCAACCAGAATATCATCGGCTTTACCCTCAACAGAACCTTCAGCATCGACTTTTGAGGCGCTCCGCGCTTCATGATCGGCGATGTAGTTCCGCGTCAACGGCAAGACGTCGTTGCGCTTGGTGATCTGGATCTGGAAGACGACGAGATCCTCATAGCGGAACGCGGCTTCGGCGGTCGAAAGATAATATTCCCACATGCGGCAGAAGCGCTCGTCATAGAGCTTCGCCACTTCGTCCCAGCGCGCCATGAAACGCTCGCGCCAGCTTTCGAGCGTGTAGGCATAATGCAGGCGCAGCACCTCGACGTCGGTGATCGACAATCCCGCCGCCTCGATCTCGGGCACGATCTCCGAAAGTGCCGGAATATAGCCGCCGGGGAAGATGTATTTGTCGAGCCAGGGGGTGGTGAAACCGGGTGTCGCCGAGCAGCCGATGGTGTGAAGGACCATGACGCCATCGTCCTCCAGCAGTTCCGCGCATTTGCGGAAAAAGGTCCGGTAGGATGACAGGCCGACATGCTCGAACATGCCGACGGAGACGATCCTGTCGAAACGGCCCGTCAGGCTGCGATAGTCCCTGAGTGCGAATTGCACCTCCGCCGGCGCTCCACTGAGGCTAGCCGGCACCCGTTTCGAGGCATAATCATGCTGCTCTTCCGACAGAGTGACCCCGAGGACATAGCCGCCAGGCGTCTGCTCTGCCAGATGCAGCGCAAGACCACCCCAGCCGCAGCCGATGTCGAGAATGCTGTTGTCCGGCTCGATCAGGAGCTTGGCGGCGAGGTGCCGCTTCTTGGCGAGCTGCGCGTCTTCCAGCGATTGATCTGCATGCTCGAAATAGGCGCAGGAATATTGCCGGTCCGGGTCGAGGAACAGCTCATAGAGCCGACCATCGAGATCGTAATGATGCGCAACATTGGTCTTCGAACGTCTCGGCAGGTTGCGATGACGGAAGATCCGCAGCTTCGTGCGGATTTGGTCGATGATGCGGGCGATCAGCGGATGCGTGCTGTTCTGCGCTTCCCGCAGCATCATCGCCACGAAATCGTAGAGCGAGCCATGTTCGACAAGGAAACGACCATCCATGTAAAGCTCGCCGAGCCTTGCATCGGCATCGATGAGAAAGGCCCATTGCGCCCGATTGTCGGTAAAACGGACACAGACGAGCTCGCCGGTGCCATCGCCGAACGACAGCGCGCGACCGCCCGCCGTCATCACGACCAGCGATCCCCGCGACACGATGCTCGAGAGCGCTCGCTTCAGGCACCAATCCGCGAGGCTGAATGCCATTGTATTTTGACGATGGTCTTCCGCTGGCAATCCGGACATTATCGATCCTCACCGCTGTGGGGGCGCAGCGAACCGCGCTTCTCGTGCCAGTCGCCCCCGCTCGTCGCCTCGCCGGAAGCACCCGCAATCAGCCAGACGCCCATCAGGATCAGGCCGCTGCCGATCACCTGCAGGCCGACGACCGGTTCGCCAAAGACGAGCCAGCCGGTGGCGATGATCAGCACGTAGCTGATGCCGGAAAGCGGGAAGGCCCGGCTGAGGTCGAGTTCGGACAGCACGTTCATCCAGATGAAGAAGCAGGCGATCTCGACGGCGATCGCCGCCAGGATCCAATGCGATGCCAGCGCCTGCCACAGCCAGCCGGCCCCGGTCGCATCGCCCAATTGCTCGGCGCCGTGCTTGACGAAAAACTGGAACAGCGCGTTCAACACCGGTACCGCAAGCCAGGATAGGCGCATCGACGACATCACTGTTCCGCCTCATCTGTGGAAAGCAGTGGCGAAACCAGCCGCAATATCTTCTGAAGAACCGGATTGCGATGGCGGAAGAACATCGTGTTGGCGGTCAGCTGGCTGCCGAGCCGCACCTTGTTTTCATAATAGGCTTGGCCGCTTTGATAACGGCCGATGCCGTGGTCGAGGCAATAGCGCAGATTGGTGAACCAGCTCAGGAAATAGAGATTGTAAGGCCGCCCCGCCTCGCCATCCATGCAGAAGAACTTGTCGATGGCGATGTTTTCGTCATGCACGATCAGGTTGGCGGCCAAGAGCCGATCTTCGACGAAATAGAAGGCGCAGAAGGAGCGGCCGCGCATACGGGCAAGGATGCCCTCGAAATAGGCGGGAGTCAGCTCCTCGAACTGCCATTCGCTACGATTGCGCGTGTCATGGTAGAGCGCCATGACCTCGGGCAGGAAGTCGCCGAAATCCGTCCGCATTTCGACCCTGACCTGCTCGAAGGATTTCAGCTTGCGGCGCATGTCCTTGCGGGTGCCCGCTGACAGCCTCGCGAGATATTCATCGATCGTCTTGAAATCCATATCGAGCCAGGCGGTCGGCAGGCCGCCGATCGAGGCATAGCCGCGGCCCGAGAGCAAGCCGCCGAACTCGGCGGTCACCGGCGCGGGAATATCCTTGATGCCCATCAACGAGCACTCTTCCGTGGCCGCGAGCTCCTCGAAGAACGACAGCAGCTCGGCAAACAGCACCGCGCGGCGTTCCGGTGGCACGTCGGGGTGAAAACCGACCGCGCCCGTTTCGGTACAGGGAGAGCCGAGGCAGGCAAGACGCAGCGTCAGGAATCCGGAGAAACGTTGACGTATGCGGCGTACCGCCTTGCGGAGCCGGCCATCCTCCAGCGTGGTGTCCAGGGCATAGGGGCAGAGGAAGACCGGCATGGCGGCACTCACGCGTCCATCCTCGACGATGGTGATATAGCGCCATTCGAAGCCGGAGATATCAGCCTCCTCGATGGCCAGCAGGCAATCATAATCCTCGACCTGACCGCAAAAGCAGGCATTCCAGGCATAGCGGCCGACGGCGCGGATGCTGAAATGCACTTCGGCGACCGGATTCCGGTCCGGCACGGGGAAATATCTAGGCAAGGGCTTGAGCATGGCTTGCCTCGAAAAAGTCGGCGGTGAAATCCGCCACCTGGCGATGCTGACGGTCGACATGGATCATGTGGTAACTGTCCTTGATCCATCTGAGTTCGTGCGGACCGCCGATATGATCGGAAATGTAACGCGCATGCTTCGGGCTGCTGAGGTCGTCATCCTCGGCGTGCAGGATCAGCGTCGGCGTCTTCATCTGCGGCAGCCGGCCCCTCAGGGTCTTGCCCAGCCGATGCATCTCGACCAGCCCCTTGCCGGGGAATGTTTCAAGAACACCCTCCCCGGCCATATTCCCGATCAGCCGGCGCATGCGCTCGTCCTTGATCCCAAGCGATGCGGTCTCGCGGAAATTGAGACGGTCGAGAAAGGGAATGCGCGACAGCCAGCTGATCTGCGAGGACAAAAGCGGATAGTAGAAGGGCACATCCCAGCCGTCATAGTGAAAGCAGGGGGAATAGATCGCCACGGCACGGATCGTCTCCGGCTGTCGCTCAGCCGCCAGCATCGAAAGCTTGCCGCCAACGCAGATACCGGCGGCGAAGACCTCTTGCGCTCTTTCAGCCAGCATCGACGATGCCTGCACGACGCTCTCCAGCCAGTCCTCCCATCGCGAGCGCCGCAGCGTGCCCGCATCCACCCCATGGCCGGCCAGCAACGGCGCATAGACGCTGTAGCCCTTGCGGTTGAGGTGGCGCGCGACCAGCTTCATCTCGGCCGGAGCCCCGGTCAGCCCATGGATCAGGAGGACACCTTTTCCATTTGTGCCCTCCAGATAAAAGCTCAGTTCATCGGCTTTCATGAGAAAGCTCCGCCTGCCGGTTCTCCTTGGCCATGAAGCCGAGGGCGTGGCAGGTGCTGATCACATGCGTGCCGGCCTTTTCCTGCTCTTCCTTGATCTGCTCGTGCAGGGTCGGCAGTTTCGTCCAGTGGGTCTTCGGGCGGTAGTGATGCTCGGCATGATAGCCGTTGCCGAACCACAGCCAGTTGTAGAACGGCTTGTGGCTGCTGACGCCCCAGGCGATCGGCTCGTCCGGGTCGCCGTGCAGATGCTCGTAATAGCCGTTCAGCGACGACAGGCAGTTACCAAGATAATAGAAAGGCACAAAGAACAGCACGGCCTTCCAATCATAGATCAGCGCAATCGCGGCGAGACCCAGGAAGAAGAACAGCTCGAACCGACCCCATTTCGCATCGAAGGGACGGCGGCGAGCGATAGCCTTGTGAATGTCGCCAAGGCTGTCGCGGAAGAAGCTCAGGAAGGTGTAGGACCACACATTCTCCGGCTCGCCGTTGCGGCCGTGGCGGTAGATCGACAGCATGTCGATCGTCTCGCCCTTATCATCCGGCCGGTCGCTATTGCCGGAGTGATGGCGCATATGCACCCAATGATAATAGGTCTGCGAGAAGCCGATCGCGACCGATTCCAGCAGGCTGAAGGCATAGTTCATCCAGCGTGGCTTGAAGTAGGGCGTGTGGATGAAATTATGGGATATGCTGTTGATGTTCCAGGAGATCGACACGGCATAGAGGCAGCCGAGAACCGCCGAGAGCCACAGGGGCCGGCTTTCGAAACCGACGATCAGGTAGACGTCGAAGGCGAGATGCGCCACGGCGGCCAGAACCGGCGCCACATCCCATCTGGTATGAGCAAAGATTTTCATAGTCCGGTTACTCCCACGCAAGCCACGCCGGCGGTCACGAGGAACACGCCCGTCGCGTGGCGTAGGTTGATATTTTCTTTGAAGATCACGGCGCCGGCGAACACGATGACCACGTAGCTCAGCGCCATCAGCGGAAAGGCTATGGTGAGGGGAACGCGTTCGAGCACGGCAGTCCAGGCGAACAGCTCGACCGCCCAGAAGAGGATACCGAGCCATGTGACCGGCTTTGTGAGCGCGACGAGCAATGCGCTTTCGTTCGCCGATTGCTTGAAGCAGACCTCGCGCGCCGTTTCCGCCAGCACGCAGAAAAGGATGAGACCGAGCATCGGAAAGGTCAGGCTGCCGCTCATGCCATGTACTCCGCCAGCACTTCGAGCAGCGCGTGATTTGCAGCGCTGTTGATGTTTCTGGTCGTCTCGACCTTCGGCCGGATGCGCGGCTGATCGATGAAGATCTCGGCCCGCTTCATCAGCTTGGTCCGAAGATCGCCGGCATAGCTCGGCGCGGAATAATCGCCGATGACATCCGCGCCGATGATACGATGCCGGCTACCGATTTCGCTGATCAGCGCCAGGAGATAGGGGAGCCGCATGCGGCCCTGATCCCAGTTGGTGACGGCATCGTCGGCGGCAAGCACATCCTTGTCGATCGTCAGATAGACGGCCTCGGTGCGAATCCGGCTCAGCATCCGGTCGATGAAATTGTCCTCACCGATCGCGGCGATGGATTTCCAGTGCAGCGCGCCCTTGTCCTGCCGATAGCTGGCGCCGCTGCCGTAGTCGGCAAGCACTCGGCTCGGCGGATGTTCGTAGGGGTAGAGTTCCAGCTTGCCTTCGCCGAGCCAATGCAGATTGGCGCCCTTGCGCTCCGGGCTGCGGAGATCCCGGCTGCAAACGCCGATGGTGATGACCTTCTGGATATGACGATGGGCAAGAGCGCTGTTGACCCAGGATCCGCAATGCATGCCGCCTTCGAAGGTGACCCAGTCCGGATGATTGTCGAAATGGATGAGGGTCGTGGCAACAGGCTGTCGCTCCAGCGCTCCTTCGAGAAGCAGGGCTGTCACATGATGAAAATCGCCCGAGCCCATGAAGCAGAGCTGCGGATCCTTGCCGAGCGTCGGGGTACTCTTGGCGATATCGCGGGCGAGCTCGGCAAGAGCATTCTGCCGACCCCAGAGCCGGACCGCTTGGCCGGCTCCCTTGTCGAAATACTGATGCGCGCCCGCAAGCTTGCAGGCGCGCACGAAATCGGGCTGCAGCTCCAACGCATCATCGAGATGAAGAAGAAGGAGCTGCACCCTCTTATCTCCGGGCTGCGCGCGTCAGAAGCTGGTCGAGCAGGGCAAGCGCCAGATCGATCTCCTCACGCGTGATGAGCAGGTTGGGCGCGAAGGTGATGACGTTCTTGTGGTAGCCGCCGACGTCGAGCACGAGGCCGTACATCTTGGCGCCGACCTGCAGGTCGCCCTTCATGCCTTCGTCGCAAAGCCAATCCATCGTCGCCTTGTCCGGCGTGTAGCTGTCGTCCTTGCAGATTTCCATCCTGAGCGCGAGGCCGAGCCCATCGACTTCGCCGACGATGGCATGACGCTGCTGCAACTGCTTCAGCCCATCGAGGAAATAGGCGCCCTTGGCCATGATGGCGGTGCCAAAATCCTCTTCTTCCAACATTTTCATCGTTTCGAGAGCCACGGCGGTCCCCATCGGATTGCTGGCGAAAGTGGAATGCGTGGAGCCGGGCGGGAAGATGGTCGGGTTGATCATCTCTTCCCGTGCCCAGACGCCTGAAAGCGGGTTGAGCCCGTTGGTGATCGCCTTGCCGAAGACGAGAATGTCGGGCGAGACGCCGAAATGCTCGATCGACCAGAGCTTGCCGGTGCGATAGACGCCCATCTGGATTTCGTCGACAACGAGCAGAATGCCGTGTTCGTCCAACACCTTCTTCAGCTCGACGAAGAAGTTCATCGGCGGAATGACATAGCCGCCCGTGCCCTGGATCGGCTCGATATAGAAGGCGGCATATTCCGACTTTCCGGCCTTCGGATCCCAGACGCCATTATATTCGCTCTCGAACAGACGGGCGAACTTCTGGACGCAGTAGTGCCCATACTCCTCCTTCGACATGCCCTTCGGGCCACGGAAGTGATAGGGGAACTCGACGAACTGCGCCCGGTCGCCGAAATGGCCGTAACGACGGCGATAGCGATAGCTCGAAGTGATCGCGGAGGCGCCGAGGGTACGGCCGTGATAGCCGCCTTCGAAGGCGAACATCAGGCTCTTGCCGCCGGTATAATTGCGCACCAGCTTCAGCGAATCTTCAACCGCCTGCGAGCCACCGACGTTGAAGTGAACGCGGCCCTTGTGCCCGAACTTGCGCTCGGCATCCTGGGCGATCATCGCCGCAAGCTCGACCTTCTCCCGGTGCAGATACTGCGAGGCAACCTGCGGCAGCCGGTCGAGCTGGCGATGCGCGGCGTTGTTCAGACGCTCGTTGCGATAGCCGAAATTGACGGCGGAATACCACATCTGCAGATCGAGGAACGGCGTCCCGGCCCGGTCGTAGACGAAGGAGCCCTCGCATTCTTCGAAGAATTTTGGTTTTGCCGTGTAGTGGACGGTATCGCCGTGGGAGCAATAGGCCTCCTCGAGGATACACAGCTCCTCTTCGGACTTGATCGGCAATTGCGTCTCGCCACTGAAGGCTTCGGCTACATTGGTTTTCATGAGATGCCTCTTGGTCTTGTTCATGCGGTCTTGGAATGCAGCGGCGCGCGCTGTCCGCGCGTGACGCTGGGAAGAACGGCTTTCATTTTCGGAAGCAGGTCGGTGAAGGTTTCGAAGGCGATATAGGGAATGCCGCGGTCTTCGCAGTAGTCGATCAGCTTGGCCTTCGCGAAGACGAGGTCGACCTTGTCGGAAACGCAGAAATCGCTTCGCCCGTCACCGATGTAGATCTGCAGATCGGGGCTCTTGACGACCCGGCATTTGCAAACGCCTGACCCGGATAGGCAGCCGCTCGCCGTCGGCGATGGAAAGAGAGAATAGGATTCCCGGCCATCGGCAAGGCAATAGCTCAGCACGTTGGCAACGATCGGTATGTCGCCAATGCCATGGCGCGCCAGGATATGACGAATGAAGTAATCGACACCGTCGCTGACGATGGTAACGGGCAGATCGCTGCCGCGGCAGTACGCCAGGAACTCTTCAAAACCGGGATCGATGGACGCCGTGTCCAGCAGGGCGTCGATATCCCGTCTGCTCGCCTGGACGAGGGCGATCTGGCGGCGCATGCACTCGCCCGACCCCATCAGCCCCTGCTTCCACTGGCGCTCTATATCTTCCCACTCGGGATCGGCGAAACGGGATAACACCATATCCGTCGCGTCTTCGATGGATATGGTTCCATCAAAATCGCAAAACACCTGCATGAAACGCCCTTTCGCCTTGTCCTTGGGTTGCGTTTAACAACCGTGGATGAGCCAGGCATGAGGGGAGAATGATGCGAAAATGAAATCGTGGTAAAGTTGACTCTATTCCGTCTTAGGCAATCGCAGGTCGACTCGCAGGCCCGAGCCCCAACGCGGCGTCGACAGCTCTATCGCTGCGGCAAGCCGGTCCGCCGTATCGGCGACGATTGCCAGGCCGAGCCCGGCGCCTTCGGTATGCAGCGTATCGATCCGGTAAAAGCGCTGGAAGACGGCTTCCCGTTCGTCGGGAGGAATACCCGGCCCGCTATCGCTGATCGATATCAGCCAGAGCCCGCTTCCAGCGGTGATCATGACCTCGATCCTGCCGGCGACCGGTGTATACTTGATAGCGTTGTCCAAGAGGTTGCTGACCATCATGCGCAACAGCGATTCATCCGTTTTGACCTGTGCCGTCTCGTCACCTTCCAGCACGACATCGAGCTGCCGGCTATTGATGATGTTGCCGAACTCCGCCAACACCGATGCGACCATATGATAGAGCAGCACCGGCGTCGGATTGAGGGGATGATGGCTAACCCTTGCCAGTCGCAACAATTGCTCGATCAGATGGATGGCGCGGTTGTTGCTGGCAACGAGATCGGCGACGATCGCCTGCCGCTCCTGCTCGCTGTCGCTATTGCCCAGCATCTGCAGCAACAGCTTCACGCTGGCCTGCGGGGTGCGTAGTTGATGTGCCGCGAGATCGGAGAAACGCCGCTCGAGCGTCAGGGAATGGCCAAGCTTCTCGAGAAGCTGGTTGATCGAGCGGCCGAGCGGCAACAGGTCCCGCGGCAGGCCTTCGACGGGAATGGCCGAGAGATCATCGGGCGAGCGGGTGCGGATCTGACGCACCAATCCGTGGATCGTCCGTAGACCACTGTTGATGCCGAGCCAGATGAGAAAGCCGATGACCGGCACCAGCACCAGCAACGGAAAGAAGAGATTGAGCAGGATGTTGGAAACCAGCGTTTCGCGAAGGGCGATCTTTTCGCCGACCTCCATCACGATCGTCGAATTCGGTATCGGCAGCGAATAGACGCGCCATTCCTCGCCGCGATAGGTGATGGTGGTGAAGCCGACCTTCTGCTGCGGCACATCCGACAGGAACGCCGTGCTGCTGT
Organism: Rhizobium sp. AP16; assembly: GCF_000281735.1. Classification (NCBI taxonomy): domain Bacteria; kingdom Pseudomonadati; phylum Pseudomonadota; class Alphaproteobacteria; order Hyphomicrobiales; family Rhizobiaceae; genus Rhizobium; species Rhizobium sp. AP16. Next base: position 24,486 of record NZ_AJVM01000043.1, read on the forward strand.
AGAAGCGGATATGGCCGTCGTCCCAGGCACGGAACATATGGGCATCGGCATAGTCGTCAGCGTCCTCGTTGAAAGCGAGCTGATTGTCCATGTTGAAATCGATATCGTCGATCTGCCTCGGGGCGCGGTCGGGCTCCCTTTCCAGCGGCCGGCGCAGCAGGCCCCAGATGATATTCGCGTCGTTTATAAGCTGGGCATCGTAGATATTGTCGATTTCGCGCGTCGCGCTGTTGAACGCGAAGGCGCCGACTACAACGATCGTCACCACCACGACCGGCGCGATCCTGAGGAAAAGCTTGCGGGTAAGTGTGGAATTGCTCATCGCTCGATCATGTAGCCAACGCCGCGGATCGACTTGATGAAATCGCTGCCGAGCTTCTTGCGCAGATTGTAGATCGTCACCTCGATCGTGTTGCTCTCGACCGTGCTTTCGGCATCGTAAAGCGCATATTCAATATCGTTCTTGGTCACATATCGGCCGCTGCGCTCCATCAGAAGCTTCAGCAGGTGGAATTCCTTGGCCGTGGTGTGAACCTGGACATCACCCTTGCGGGCAACCATCGCCGAGGGGTCGACCTCGATATCGCCACAGCGGATGACGCTTTCTGTTCGTCCGTCGCGACGGCGGATCAGCGCGCGCATGCGGGCCAGCAGCTCATCGAGATCGAACGGCTTGACCAGATAATCATCGGCGCCCTCGTCGAGCCCCTCGACCTTCTGGCGCACGGCATCGAGCGCCGTCAGCAGCAGGACCGGCACCGAATTGCCCCTCTGCCGAATGCCTCTCAAGACCTCCATGCCACTGAGCCGCGGCAGGTTGATATCAAGCACGATTGCCGCGAAATCCGAATGCTGGGCAGCTTCCAGACCGGACTCGCCGTCGCGCATCCAGTCGACGCCATAGGCGTGCTTCTCCAGGGCCTTCTTCAGGGATGACCCCAGAATATTGTCGTCTTCAACTAGCAGAACACGCACGGTCGATCTCGCTTCGCCGGTGGGAATTATGCACCCGATGTGAACCGCAATTGGAGCGGCCTTGTGGCAAAGCCTTCGAGCTTGCGCACCGGCTCAATACTTGAACAGATTTCGCGGCATAGCAAGAATCCGGCTTTTTTCGCCCTCGTCCGTCGCCAGCTCGTCCAAAAAAGCCAGGTTGCCGGCATAGGTCTGCGCCGCCTCGTGCTGGGTATGCGGCCAGTCGCTGCCCCACATGAGGCGGTCCAGACCAAAGGCATGACGCAGCAGGGGATAGGCCTGCCGGGCGAAATCTCTCCCTTCCGGTCCATTGCGATAGGGAGCGGAGAGCTTGACGTAGACCCGTCCCGAGGCGCCGAGCGACAATAGGGCGCGGAAGCCCGGATCGGCAATGCCGAGCTTGGGATCGGGCAGGCCGAAATGATCGACGACCACGTTCATCCCATTGTCCACCAACATTTGTGCGAGCGGCACGAGGTCGGCGGCGTTGCGCTGGATCTCGATCTGCCAGTCAAGCGACTTCAGTTTCGCGAGCAAATCCCGCCATTCCCGCGTCGAGAAATCCGGCAAGGCCTGTCCAACGAGGTTGAGACGGATACCGACCACACCGGCTTCGTCATAAGCGACGAGCTGCTCCAGCGAGGTGCCGGGGTCGATCACCACAATGCCGCGCAGTCGGCCGTTCGCCGCTTTCAGGCAATCGAGCAGATAGGAATTGTCGGCTCCGAGGAAGCTCGGTTGCACGAGCACGCCATGGGTCAATCCGTTCTCATCGAGTTGACGGAGGTAAGCATCCAGCGGTGCATCGTAATCCGGCGCGTAGCGCCTGCCCGGCGCCAGCTTCAGCCTGCAGTCAAAGACATGCGCGTGGGTATCGATACGAAAGGAAGATACAGTCATGGTGTTGGTCGCTATGCAGCCCGGATCCATGGAGACCATGGATCCGGGGCCATCGAGAAGCAAGCCACGGCGGCGGTGACTGAGCTTTCAATCATGGTGGTATCTCGCGACATTCGGTTGCAAGCCTATGATTGCGCCGAGGAGGAGGACTGCTCGAATACCTTGCCCCGCGTTTCCGGCAGCATGAACACGGCAACCAGCACCAGGGAATAGGCGAAGGCTGCATCGATGCCAATGGCCGGACCGAGCCCGATCCTGTCGCTCAGATACCCGACGAGCAGCGGGAAGCCGGCGGAGACAATCCTGCCGAAATTATAGCAGAAGCCCACCCCGGTTCCGCGAACGCCGGCGGGGTAAAGCTCGCTGAAAAGTGCGGCCATACTCGCCGGAATACCGGCCGAAAAGAAACCGAGCGGAAAGCCCAGAATCAGCATCTGCCAGTTCGACAGCGGTGCGAAGATGTAAATCAGAACCGTCGCCACGCAGGCACCGGCAAAAAGGGTCACATTGACGCGCCGGCCCAGCCGATCGCTGAGCATTCCACTGACAATGCAGCCGCAAAAGAAGGCGACGATGATCACGGCAAGATAGGCGCTGGAGCCGAGCACCGAAAGCTGACGGACCTCGCGAAGATAAGTCGGCAAGAAGGTCGTGAGCGCCGCATAGCCGCCATGTGCCCCTGTACCGAAAAGCGCGCCGATCAGGGTGAAACGCAGCACGTCCGGACGAAAGATACCGGCAACCGTCTGCCAGAACGGCGGCTGGTCGGCTTTCGCCGTTGCCCTCCGCGGCTCCGGGATGCCGCGGCGAATGAAGATGATCAAAAGCGCCGGCAGCAGCCCCAGCGCGAAAAGCAGGCGCCATGCGATCTCATGCTCGACAAAGGTGAAGACGATGGCGGACAGCAGAACCGCCACACCCCAACCAACCGCCCACGCGCTCTGGACTGCGGCAAGCGCCCTGCCGCGATTTTCCGGCCGGATGATCTCGGCCATCAGCACCGCACCGCAGGCCCATTCTGCACCAAAACCGAGACCCTGGATCGCCTTCAGCACCAGAAGCTGGTTATAGCTTGTGACAAAGGCGCAGGCGAAAGTGGCAAGCGCGAAGGTCGCGACCGTGATCTGCAATGCCTTGACCCGGCCGAAACGATCGCCGAGCGCACCACCGAACCAACCGCCGATGGCGCCGAAAAACAAGGTAATCGAGCTGAGGAGACCGGCATCGGCTTTCGTGATGTCGAAAGCGACGATCAGCGCCGGAATGGCCAGGCTGAACATCTGAACGTCGAGCGCATCGAGCCCCCATCCCCCGAAACTCGCCCAGAACGTCTTGCGTTCCACCGGCGAGCACTCCTTGTACCAATTAGACATTATTCTCCTCCCCGCGCCTTGTTCCAGCGCGCCAGTTCATGTTCCTAAAGGTTACAGATCAGCGTATGTCGACGTGATAGCGGAAGCGGTCGGCGGGACCGCGTGAACGCCGCCATTCAATGGGTCGTCGCTCCAGATCGAAGGCAACGCGTTCGATGACGACCAGAGGCGATCCCGGTTCCAGCGCCAGCAGGCGCGCCTGAAGCGGCGGCGCGATCTCGACGGTCAGCGTTTCCTCCGCCGATACGACCACCTGCTCGCAACATTCCTCATAAAGCGGATAGAGAAGATCGCCGAATTCGGACGTATCGATTGTCAGCAGCGCTTCGAAGCGCGACCTCTCCAGCCAGATTTCTTCAGCCAGCAGCGGAACGCCGCCGATAAGGCGAAGGCGTGAAAGGGAAATGACAGGATCTCCCTCGCGCAACCGCAGCGCCGAGGCAACGGCCGAGGGCGCTGCGATGCTTTCACGCCGAAGAATGCGGCTCTCGGGCACGCGGCGCTCGCCGCTCTCCGACTGGAAACGGAAAAACCGGAAAAGCGAGGAGTTGAACCGGGCACGCCGCACATAGGTGCCCCGCCCCTGGTGGCGTTCGACGACGCCATCGGCCACGAGCTGATCGATCGCCTTGCGGACTGTGCCCACGGCGACGCCGTAGGTTGCCGAAAGCTCCGCCTCGGACGGAATCGATTCGCCAGGCCGCCATTCCTGACGATTGATCCTCGCGGCGAGATCGTCGCGCAGGCGTTGATAGCGGGGAAGTCTGTCATCTAAAGAGGTCATACAGTCATATAGATGACTAAATGACCTGTTGTCAATTCAGTAGCGTTGACGCTGGATATGACGAGTCAAACGAAACCCGCACTCGATCGACTCCCTGATGCTGAAATGCAGGGAGCGGCTTGAAAAATAGCTCTATCTGAAAAGCGTCACGACACGGCTGCGGTCAGACAATCGGCGAGATACGCAGTCACCGGTTGATCCGCCTGTGGCTTCAATATGCCGATCTCCCGGTAAAAAGTCCTGTCGGCCAGCGACACCACGCGGACCGACGGCGGAAGAGGCAAATTTCCCTCGGTCATCGGCAACAGCGCCACACCAAGTCCCTGCCCAACCAAGGCCGCCATCGCGGATATGTCATCGATCTCCACCGATTCCCTAACCGTGACGGATAAGGACCGTAGGAATCGGTCGACCTGCCGGCCGCCGAACGAGCTGCGCTCATAGCGAATGAACGATTGCTCCTGCAGCAAGGCCAGCCAGTCGTCACCTTCGATCCAGCTCGGGACCGCCAGCACATACGGTTCACGCAACAAGGGTTGCCAAACGAAATCCTTCGGTATGCCGAAAGAGGGTTTGATGATCACGGCCAGATCGAGTTCGCCCGCATCGAGCAGATCGAGCAAATGAAGGGAAATCCCCGGTACGATATGAATATGGTGTTTCGGAAATCGATCGCGAAACGGTACGAGCGCACGGGCAAGAACGGTTGACTGAACGGAGGCGATAGCGCCAATGCTGAGGCGCCCGCCGCTATCCTCATCCGCCGGATCGGCGATCGCCTCGAATTTCGCGATGATGTCCTTCGCCCGCTCAAGCGTTCTCAGCCCGGCGGCATTCAGCGTTGCCGAGCGGCCTGTTCTTTCGAACAGCTGAACGCCGAGCTTTTCTTCCAGCCGCTTCATCTGGCCGCTGACCGCCGCCTGCGTCAGCCCGATCCGATCACCCGCGGCGGCAAAGGTTCCGAAGTGGGCAATCGCCACCAGCGTTTTCAATTCCGAAATCACGATTGATAATTTTTCCTGTCTCTCAGACTCATTATATATCGTTTTTCATCAGAAAGAATGTTTCTTATAGGTCGCCGCATGGAATTTCACCTTAATGGAGATGAGCAATGACCACGGCACCCCTTCACCCTTTCCATCTTGCCTTTCCCGTCAACGACCTCGCGGCTGCGCGTGCCTTCTATGGCGGCCTCCTCGGCTGCTCCGAGGGCCGGAGCTCTCCCGACTGGATCGATTTCAACTTTTATGGGCACCAGGTCGTCGCCCATCTGGCTCCTCAGGAAACCGGTGAAGTCACCGCCAACGCTGTCGATGGTCACGGCGTTCCGGTACGCCATTTCGGCGTCGTTCTGTCGATGGAAGAGTGGGAGGCCGCGGCGGAGAGGCTGACCAAGGCGAATATCGACTTCGTCATCAAGCCCTATATTCGTTTCAGGGGCGAACCCGGCGAGCAGGCAACCATGTTCTTCAAGGATCCGAGCGGCAATGCCGTCGAATTGAAGGCGTTTGCCGACATCAACAGCCTGTTTGCCAAATAAGGCTAGGCGCGGCGACGCAAAGTCCGCATCGCCGCCGCCAGCACATCGAAAATCCTTGGATCGGTCGATTGCGCGACGTTGAAGCGCATGAAGCTGCCGGCCGTATCCATCAGGCTGAAAGCATTGCCGGGGGCGAGGATGACACCCTCGGCAAGGCAGGCACGGGCGATATCGGCCGCCTCGATCCCCTCCGGCAGCCGGCACCAGAGGAACATGCCTGCTTGCGGCTTCAGCCAGGGGACAATGCCGATCGCCTCCAGGCGCGCGGCAGTCTCGCTCATCGTCTTGGCAAGCCGTGCCCTGAGCGCTTCCATATGCTTGCGGTAACTGCCGTCCTTCAACGCCGAAAACAAAAGTTCTGCCGCAAGCTGGCCGCTGCTGAAGCTGGTGGCGACCTTCAGGTCGACAAGGCCATCGATCCAGTCCGGCCGCGCGGCGATGAAGCCGCAACGCACCGAGGCCGACAAGGTCTTGGAGAAGCTGCCAATATGGATCACCCGGTCGAGCCCGTCATAGGCGGCGAGCCGCGGCGCCGGCATCTGCTCGAAATCGGCGAAAATATCGTCCTCGACAATGATGAGGTCGGATGCATCCGCCAGCTTCAGCAGGCGATGCGCCGTTACCGGCGACAAGGTCGCGCCCGTCGGATTGTGGACGGCGGAATTGGTGATGTAGAGGCGCGGCCTGTGCTTTTCGAGCGCCTCGCCGAACAACGCGATATCCGGTCCTGTCGGCGTAAAGGGCACGCCGACGACATTGGCCCGATGCGCGCGCAACAGCGCATGAAAATTGAAATAGCAGGGATCGTCGACCAGGACGGTGTCGCCGGGCTCGAGCAGGAAGCGGCAGATGAGATCGATCGCCTGCGTACCGGACTCCGTCAGCATGATCTGATCGGGCGATGCGGCAATGCCGTGTTCAGCCATGCGCCGCGCTAGGAGCTGTCGCAGGGGCGGCAAGCCGAGCTGTGTTCCATAGTCGGTGAGAACGCCGCCTTCGACGCGCGCCAGACTGCGCATCGCGCGGCGCAGCGCCGCCTGCGGCATCCAGGACGGCGGCAGCCAGCCGCAGCCGGGCTTCAGCACATCCTCGCCCACCTCCAGCGATTGCCGCGAAATCCACAGTGGATCGACATCGCGGTCGAGCCGGGGGCCGATCTCGGACAGGGAAAGCGGCGCGAGCGGCCCGCAGACATAGAAGCCGGAACCGGGCCGCGAGCGGATCACGCCCTCGGCCGCCAACCGCTCATAGGCCTCGACCACGGTGGAGACCGACATCTGCATGGTCTTGGCGAAGCTGCGCACCGAAGGAAGCCGCGCGCCGGGCGGAAGGCTCCGTGCGGCGATCCGCTCCGAAATCGCCGCCATCACGCCCTCGATGCGCGTGACGCCGCTCCCGTTTGCCGCAATTAAGCCGTTCATCCGTACCACACCTCATACCATAACAGTTCATACGAATTGTACTGCACCGTCTCTGGAATAGCCAGCCGACTTCGCCGATATCGCGGACGACAAACCAGGAGCATAAACATGGACAAGACGACGAGTGGCTGGATCTACGGACTGACGGGCGTGCTGATCTTCAGCGCCTCGCTGCCGGCAACGCGGGCGGCGGTGATGGATTTCGATCCCGTCTTCCTGACCGTCGCCCGCGCCGCGATCGCCGGCATCCTGGCGCTCTGCCTGCTGTTCGCCTTCCGGGAAAAGCGGCCCGTCCGGAGCGACATCATGCCTCTCATCATCGTCGCAATCGGCTGCGTCGTCGGCTTTCCGCTGCTGACAGCCCTGGCGCTCAAGCACGTCACCTCGGCCCATTCGATCGTTTTCATCGGATTGCTGCCGCTGGCGACGGCCATATTCGGCGTCTTGCGCGGCGGCGAGCGGCCGCGGCTGGCCTTCTGGATATTTTCAGTGATTGGCAGCGCCATCGTCTGCGGCTACGCGCTCGCGCAGGGCATCTCCGCCTCGCCGGTCGGCGACCTGCTGATGCTCGCGGCAATCCTGGTCTGCGGCCTCGGCTATGCCGAAGGCGCGGTACTGTCGCGCCGGCTGGGCGGCTGGCAGGTGATTTGCTGGGCACTGGTGCTGTCGCTGCCGGCCATGATTGCGCTTTGCCTCTTCACCATGCCGCAAACCATCGCCGGCATTGGCGGGCCGGCCTGGATTGGCTTGATCTACGTCTCGCTCTTCAGCATGCTGATCGGCTTCATCTTCTGGTATCGCGGGCTGGCGCAAGGCGGCATCGCCGCTGTCGGGCAATTGCAGCTGCTCCAGCCCTTCTTCGGCCTGGCGCTCGCCGCCACCCTGCTGAAAGAGAGCGTCAGCTGGTCGATGTTTGCCGTGACCCTTGGCGTCGTCGCCTGCGTGGTGGGCGCGAAGAAATTCGCGCGATAACCCTGACCTCAAACATGCTCTTGCTCTACTAGACTGATCAGTTTATGATAAACCTATCAGTCTAGTAGAGGAGCGAAACATGGCCACCCCCCTCATACCGCCGTTCACCCGCGAAACCGCCATCGCCAAGGTCCGCATGGCCGAGGATGGTTGGAACAGCCGCGATCCGGAGCGCGTCTCGAAGGTCTATACCGAAGACAGCCAATGGCGGAACCGCGCCGAATTTCCGCGCGGCCGCAAGGAGATCGTCGAATTCCTTACCCGCAAATGGGCGAGAGAGCTCGATTATCGGCTGATCAAGGAATTATGGGCCTTCGATGGCAACCGGATCGCCGTGCGCTTCGCCTATGAATGGCGCGACGACAGCGGCCACTGGTTCCGCTCCTATGGCAACGAGAACTGGGAATTCGACGCCGACGGCCTGATGCAGCGCCGCTTCGCCTCGATCAACGACATGCCGATCAAGGAAGAAGACCGGAAATTCCACTGGCCGCTTGGCCGCCGTTCCGACGATCATCCCGGCCTGTCCGATCTCGGCCTCTGAGGCGGATCATGACACGCACTGTCTTTGAAAAGTCGGACGCCATAGCCTTGGTCGCCGAAGTCTTTCGCGAACTCGGCTATGAGGGCGCGTCGATGAGCAGCATCACGGCCCGCACCAAGCTGTCGAAGGGCAGCCTCTACCACTTCTTCCCCGGCGGAAAGGAAGAGATGGCGGCGGAAATCATGGCCAATATCGATGGCTGGTTCGTCACGCAAATGTTCAGGCCGCTCGAGGAAGACGAACCGCGCGCCGCCGTTGCCCTGATGTGGGAAACCACCAACACCTATTTCCGCTCCGGCCGCCGCGTCTGCCTCATCGGCGCCTTCGCGCTAGACGAAACGCGTGACCGCTTCTCAAGCGCGATCCAGGGCTATTTCAAACGCTGGATCAAGGCGCTTGCCGGCGCCTTGATGAGGGCCGGCGTAGGGGCAGCGGAAGCGCGGGAGCTTGCCGAGGAAGCAGTTGTTGGCATCCAGGGCGCGCTGACGCTTGCGAGAGCCTTGGGGGATGATTCGATTTTCGGGCGGACACTGGGAAGATTGAGGGAGCGGCTGATGGAGGCTCTCGGAAGGAGGGGGCCGTAAATCGGGTACGGAGCCCCAATCTTAAACAATCATCCACAAAAGCGTGGCAGCATTAATCATCTTTGATTTGCAACTGTCCAAGCTCCTGTGCTCAGCAGAAAACGGGAGCGCCGAGGAGATGGATAGAGATGCTGCAACAGACCAACGACACCGATGATGCACTGATCGACCGCCTGCAACGGTCGGCCTTCGACTATTTCATGCTCCACACCAATCCGCAAAACGGGCTGGTGGCGGACACTTCGATCAAGACGAGCCATTGCAGTATTGCCGCTGTCGGCTTTGCGCTGTCGAGCTATCCGGTCGCCGTCGAGCGCGGCTGGATCAGCCGCGCGGATGCGGCGAAGCGCGTGCTCGCCGCACTTAATTTCTTTGCCGAAAGCCAGCAGGGCGACGAGCGCGGGGCCACCGGCCATCGCGGCTTCTATTATCACTTCCTTTACATGGAGACCGGCAATCGCGCCTGGAACAGCGAACTTTCGACCATCGATACCGGCCTACTGTTGCTCGGCGTCCTGACGGCGGCGGCCTATTTCAATGGCCCCAGCCAGGCCGAAAAGGATATTCGCGCGCAGGCGACATTCCTCTATGAACGCTGCGACTGGCACTGGGCGCTGAACAAGGGTCCGACGATCAGCATGGGCTGGAAGCCGAGCAGCGGCTTCCTGCGCTGGCGCTATCAGGGCTATGACGAGGCGATCTTCCTCTACGTTCTGGCACTTGCCTCCCCGACGCACGCCATCCCCTCGTCCAGCTACGAAGCCTTCGCCTCCACCTACACCTGGATGATGTTCAAGGACACGCCGTTTCTCTACGCGGGACCGCTGTTCATCCACCTGTTCTCGCATGCCTGGATCGATTTCCGTGGGATCAGCGACCGGCATGTCGCCGAGAAGGAAATCGATTACTTCCGCAACACACAGACGGCGATCGCCGTCCAGCGCGACTACACCGACCGCAACCCCGGCCATTTCGTCGGCTACACCAAGGACATCTGGGGCCTGTCGGCCTGTGACGGACCGAACCCGACCGGCACCAAGCACAGCCGGCGCTATAGCCCGAAAGTTCTGGGCTATGCGGCGCGCGGCGCGCCGCTCGGTCCCGACGACGGTACGATCGCACCCTGGGGGCCGCTTTCCTGCCTGCCGTTCGACCGCCAGGCAGCGCTCGATGGCACCAAGGCCCTGCTTTCAACCTATCCGAACCTGCTCCTGGACGGTCGCTTCCCCGGCGGCTTCAATCCGAGCGTCAAGGGCTCTGGCCCGGAAGGCTGGGTCGACGACCGCTCGGTCGCCATCGACCAGGGCCTGCTCGTGATGATGATCGAAAACGAACGTACGGGCATGATCTGGAACCTGATGCGCCAATCGCCGATCCTGCGCCGAGGTCTCGACCGCGCCGGCTTTACCGGCGGCTGGCTGGACGAAAAACAGGCAAGGCCCGCGATCGCCTGACGGCCCAGTTAAACCTCCGCCTTGGTCATACCGTCCCGTAGCAACTGGACCTTGTGGTTGAGATCGATCATCTCCGGCACCGTGAAGCCGGAGCGACGGAGCAGCGTCTCCGTGAGGCAACCCGTCTTTGCGTGAAGCTCAGCCCCCTTCGGGTTCAGGTGCACCTGGACCTGCCTTTCATCCGAAGCATTGCGCTGGCGTGTCACAAACCCGGCGCTTTCCAACCGCTTCACCGCCGGCGTGATCGTGCTTGGCTCCAAAGCCAATCTGTCGGCAATGGCCGAAATGGTCAGGCCGTCAGTCTCCCAAAGCGTGCTCAGCACCAGATATTGCGTGTAGGTAACCCCGAGTTCATCGAGCATCGGCTTGTAGACGCGATGGATGGCGATCGACGTCGCATAGATCGAGAAACAGAGTTGGCTGTCGAGCGGCAGTGTCGGGGTATCGGTCATCGTCGTCTCCTGGATTCAGCTTGGTTCGTAATCATTACCACAAAAAATGATATCGCGATAAATAAATCGCTTTACAATGGTCGAGCTGCGGCGTATTAAAATAATTATCGCGATAATTATTATCGCTGACATCAACAAAGGAGGCAAGCGCATGACCAACACCCTGATCGCAACCGCAACCGCCCTCAATCCCGTCGGCGCCAAGAACGTCGTCCTTGTCCATGGCGGCTTCGTCGATGGTTCCGGCTGGAAAGGCGTCTACGACATTTTGAAGAAGGACGGCTACAATGTCAGCATCGTCCAGAACCCGACCACCTCGCTTGCCGATGACGTGGCCGTCACCAAGCGGACCATTGCGCAGCAGGATGGCCCCGTAGTCCTGGTCGGTCATTCCTACGGCGGCGTCGTCGTCAGCGAAGCCGGCACCGACGAGAAGGTAAAGGCCGTCGTCTATATCGCTGCATTCGCGCCCGACAAAGGTGAGTCCGTGTCGTCGCTGATCGCCAATCCGCCAGCTGGCGCAGCCGTGCCTCCGATCCTGCCGCCGGTTGACGGCTACCTGTTCCTCGACAAGGCGAAGTTTGCGGAAGCTTTCGGAGCGGACATCGATCCCGCAACGGCCTCATTCATGGCCGACTCGCAGGTTCCGTGGGGTGTCGAGGCCTTGGCCGGCGCGGTGACCAATCCCGCCTGGAAGAGCAAGCCGAGCTACTATCTGGTCGCAACCGACGACCACATGATCCCGCCGCCCGCACAACGCCTGATGGCCAAACGCGCCGAATCGACTGTCGTGGAAACGGCTGGTAGTCACGCCGTCTACGTTTCCAAGCCTGACGTCGTTGCCGCCCTCATCGAGCAGGCCGCAACCGCCAAGTAAATGCCAGGTGAGTATCCGTTCTTTCCAATACCGGAGCGCCCCAGGCGCTCCGGTATTGTCTTGTCCTGACGACCGCCGTCGAGCGCCTCAAAGCCCCTTAATCATCTCGATCACATCGTCCTCGACGGAAATCCCGTTTGCCAGCGCTTCATGCCGCGCCGTCTGGCCACGACGTCCAGGCAGGCGGACATTGGGGTCGCTGGTAATCTCGCCTGCCAGCAGTGCCAGCCGCTTTGCCGTGTCGGCAACGCTCATCGCGGCCGGATTGATGGCGATGATCGTCTGGCCGAGCGCCGGTGGCGGACCCTGGTCGTCAAAAAGCGACGAGGCTTCGAAGGCGTAATTGGAGCCGGTCAGCCCGGCCGACAGGATCTCCACCATCAACGCCAGCGCAGCACCCTTCGCCTCGCCGGCGGGTATCATCGTGCCGGCCAGTGCCTCCTCGGCATCGGTGGTCGGCTTGCCGTCGCGGTCGAAGGCCCAGTCGTCCGGGATCGCCACGCCCTTCTGCCGCGCGGCCATCACCTTGCCGCGCGCCACCCTCGACAGTGCCAGGTCGATGACGATGGGATCGGCATCCGGCAAGGGCGCCGCAAAGGCGATCGGATTGGTGCCGAAGACTGGCGTCTTGCCGCCCCAGGGCGCCATCGAGGCGGGAGCATTGGCGACCATCAGCGCCACCAGCCCCTGATCGGCAAAGCGCTCCACCGTCAGCCCCATCACGCCGGCATGATGCGAGCGGCTGATCGCGGCAAGCGCAATCCCCTGTTCGCGGGCAACGATGGAAAGCTCGGCAACCGCAAGATCGAGCGCCGGATAGGCATAGCCGTTGCCGGCATCGATGCGCAGCACGGCGGGATAAGGGCGCGTCAGTTGCGGTTTGGCGAAACCATCGGTTTTGCCGGCTTTCGCCTGCGAAGCATAGGCCGGCATACGGCGCAAGCCATGGCCACCCTGCCCGGCGGCCTCCGCCGCAACAAGCGCAATGGCGACCGCGCGGGCATTCTCCGGGCTGACCCGATTTCGCAGCAACGCCTCCACGACCAGCGTTTCGGCTTCGGCGAGCGACAGATGCATGATGAGAGACCTTGGAATGAATGAGGAGAGCGAGATATTCCTACGCCCTGATCTTTCCTATCGCAATGCAACAATGACTTGCTTCGCCGCACGCGATGATGAACCTGCCGGCTGGCGCTCCCTCCCGATTGCGGAAATCATAAGAGCGACATCCAGTGGACAGAGAAAAACTTGCATGGCCATGGCGCTTTCGACCATTATAAAGCAAAGCGTCGGCTACAATCGCGGCCGCGGACAGAAGCAGGATCGTCTCATGAAGCCCATTTTCGTTCAGCTCCAATGCGCCCCCGGCAAGACCTACGAGGTCGCCGACGCCATCTACCAGACGGAGCTGGTCTCGGAACTCTACTCCACCAGCGGCGACTACGACCTGCTGCTGAAGGTCTACATCAAGGACGAGCAGGAGATCGGCAAGTTCATCAACGACAACATCGCCAACATCCCCGGTATCGTCCGCTCGCTGACAACGCTGACATTCAGGGCGTTCTAAAAGGTCCAGAAGATGGACAGGCATCGCTTCCGACGCCACACTTTCCAGGAATTGTGAGCAAATGCCGCCAGGGTTACGTTACCCGAGGATGGGGACAGATTGGGTATCTTACTGGAGATGAAGCATGTTCACCCACGTCATGATCGGCAGCAACGACTTGGAGCGGGCCAGAGCCTTCTACGACGCCACATTCGCTGCACTGGGAGGCAAGCCCGGCGAGATGGATGCTAGGGGCAGGCTGATCTATGCCCACGAGGGCGGTCGGCTGATGATCACGAAACCGATCGACGGCAAGCCGGCGACCGCGGCCAACGGTGGGACTATCGGAATTGCCGCCGCAAGCCAAGACCATGTTCTAGCTTGGCATGAGGCCGGTACCAAGCATGGTGGCACAGCGATCGAAAGCCCGCCCACAGAGCGTCCGAACGGGTCCTTCGTCGCCTATCTTCGCGATCCGGACGGAAATAAACTCACCGCACGGACTCAGCCGACGAAGTGAGATCGGCGTCAGCAGCGCGTAGTGGACAGCGTGATCGATGTCTGGAGGCGAGTAGGCGTGGGAATGTCCGCTTAGGGCTGAAAGTTGCCGTTGGTGGCATTTGCGGCATAACACCACACTTTCCGACATGGCTCGACAGCGGCAGGCCCACCTGAGATTCCCCAAACAGTCCCGATATTAACCCTCTTTCCCGAAACCGCTTGGCTTTTCGCCCGCGATTAAGTCCTTTTTAACCGTCCGCTGAGCAGCGTTGCGTGCTGATCAACGGATGGCGCTTGCGTGCGCCTGATCGCCGCGGTGGTGCGCGGCCCAAGGATCGAGGGCGGGATCGATGACGTCGGCAATTTCAGATATTCAGGCACAGAAGCCGGGCGGGCCGCTGATCGTCCATGTCGTGCGCCAGTTCCTGCCCAACAAGGGCGGGCTGGAAGATGTGGTTGCCAATCTCTGCCGGCAGCTGATCGGCCGTGGCTACCGCGTCCGCGTCGTGACCTGCAACAGCCTGTTTTCCGACCCGGCCCGCGAGCTGGCACCGAGCGAAACCATCGGCGGCATCGAGATCGTCCGCATCCCCTGGTCCGGCTCCAGCCGCTACCCGGTGGCGCCGAAGGTGTTCAAGCATATCGCCGACGCCGACCTCATCCATGTTCATGCCGTCGACTTCTTTTTCGACGCGCTCGCCTGGGGCAAGCTGTTTCATGGCCGGCCGATGGTCGCCACCACCCATGGCGGCTTCTTCCACACGCCGAAATTCGCAGCCATCAAGAAGCTCTGGTTCAACACCGCGACCCGGATCTCGGCGCTTGCCTATGCCGAGCTGATCTGCTGCAGCCAGTCGGACGAACGGCTATTTTCCAGCATTGCCGGACGCCGTGCCCGCCTGATCGAGAACGGTGCCGACGTCGCCAAATTCGCCAATTGCGCAGCGCTGGAAGCCCGCCGCCGCATCGTCACCATCGGCCGCTTCTCGGTCAACAAGCGGCTCGACCGCATGCTCGACGTCATGAGGGTGCTGGCCGACCGCGATCCGGACTGGCATCTCGACATCATCGGCGCCGCCTCCGACCTCGACCAGCCGACGCTGGAACAGGAAATTGCCGACCGCGATCTCGGCCGCCATGTGTCGCTGCATGTGTCGATCGACAACAGCGCCATCCGCAACATCATTGCCCGCGCCTCGCTCTTCGCTTCCGCTTCGGAATATGAAGGCTTCGGCCTGGTGGCGATCGAGGCGATGAGCGCCGGCCTGCTGCCGGTGCTGCACACGAACGACGCCTATGTCGCGCTGGCCGAGACCCATCCGGCGCTGATGCTCTCCGACTTCTCGGATCCGCAAGCGGCTGCCGATACACTGACCACCGCTTTCGAGCGCCTTGAGACAGATGGCCCCGGCTTGCGCGAGGAGCTGATCCGCGACGCCCGCGCCTATGCGTGGGATGAGGTGGCGGAGCGTTATATCGATGCCTATGCCGAGGCGATGACCCCGAAGGGCGAACGGCATCAGCCGCTGCCCCAGCGCGGCCAGGTGGCATAACCCTCGAGAATACCCATGAGCCAGGCGCGCTTGTAACGCGCCGCATCCGCGTTGAACCGGACGAGTGCCGCCAGCCAGCCGCCGACGGGGCGCAGGAGGCGATAGCCGACATAGACCAGCGGAAAACGCTGCTTGCGCATCAGCGCGCCGAAACCGCGCCCATATTTGCGCGCCCGCTCGACCTGTCGCGGACCATATTCGTTGGTGACCTGATCGTGGTGGACGATCAATTCCGGAAAGAACATCAGCTGCTTGCCCGTTGCCAGCGCACGCAAGAGAAAATCCGCCTCCTCGCCGCTCTGGAACGGCGTGTCCGAGCCGACCCCAAGGTTTTCGTCGAAACCGCCAATATCGGCCAGCGCCGCACGGCGAACGAAGATGCCGTTGGAATTGCCGCATTTCAGATAATTCCAGCGCGTCACCGCAAGCGGAACCTCGCCCGTCGGGCTGACGGAGGCCATGCCACCGGCGTCGAGCGTGCGGCCGGTGACGATGGCAAGTTCCGGATGCGCGACGAACAGCCGCTCGGCCATATCGAGCGTATTCGGCTCGTACCAGCAATCATCGTCGGGAAAGCCCACATAGTCGCCGGTCGCCGCCGCCATCCCATTGTTGCGCGCCCGTGAAAGCCCCTTGGCCGAGCGGATATGCCGGATGGTGAAGAGGGGCGAAAACCGTCCGACCAGCTGGGATAGCCTGTCGTCCGGATTCTGGTCGACGACAACGACCTCGAAATCCCGATATCGCTGACTGCTCAGCGACAGGAACAACCGTTCCAGCTGGTCGAAGCGATCGATCGTACAGACGATGAGGCTGAACAACGAAGTTCCTCTTGGCAAGCGGCAAAGCAGCCAATATCAGGAAAATTGAATATTAGCTGAAGTAAAAACAAAATTTACATTAGGAATAGACGGTAAATATTAAGGCATATGAAATAGAGCAGACGCTATTTCCATGAAGAGCCGGATAGTCTCGGCCACTTTCTGCGACTTTTAGAACGGTAATCTTCATGACGAAGAGCATCATGGCGAATTCGGCGCTGAACGCGGCAGCGGGGCTGACCCTGCTCGCGACCGGCTTTGCCTGTTCGATCATCGCCGCCCGTCTGCTCGGCCCCGAGGCCAACGGCATCATTGCCTTTTCGCTGTGGCTGACGACGACGGGCGCGCTCATCGCCGAACTCGGCGCCGGCGTCACGCTGCTGCGCATCCTGCCACAATTGAAGGCACAGGGCTATTCCACCGAGGACCGGCGCGGCTTTGCCGCCTATCTCCTGCAGCCGACGATCCTGGCAACGCTGATCCTGCTCGCCGGCTATGCCGCCTATTATTGGGATACGGAGCGGTTGCATTGGGCCGGCAACGCATCCGCCGTCATAGCCATCACCGGCGTGTTCTTCGTCCTTCAATCCTTCGGCGCCTATAGCAAGAACTACCTGATCGGCGAACAGCAGCTCGGCACCTTCCTGCGCATCACCGTGACAAGTTCGGCGCTGCAACTTGTCACCGTGCTCCTGGGCGCCATCTTCTTCGGCGTCAGCGGCGCGCTTGCCGGCTATGCCATCGGCCAGCTGCCAATGTTCTTCGCGACCCTGAAGATCGCCATCGCGCGCCGCAACAGCTGCGGCGTCGGCCTTGGCGCCCTCGTCAGCTCCTCGCTCATTCTCTCGATCGAACTCATCAACAGCTCGATCTTCCTCAACCGCATCGAGCTGCTCTTCCTGCAGCATTTTTGGGGCATCGAAGCGGTCGGTTTTTATGCCGTTGGCCTGTCGCTCGCCAATCTCGCGCTCCAGCTTCCGGTGCAGCTGAGTGGCAGCCTCTTGCCCTATTATTCCGAACAGATGCATGCGCAGCCATCCGGCAAGCTGCCGATCCGCGTCTTCGAGGGCGTGGCGCGCAGCATTGCCTATATCACCCTGCCGATGAGCTTCGGTCTTGCGGCGATCGCGCCCGAGCTGGTGGTCACCATCTTCGGCAAGCCCTTTGGGCCGAGCGGCGGCATGGTGGCACTGCTGTCGCTGACGGCCGCACCTTACGTCTTCATGCAGATCTGCACGCAATATCTCTATTCCATCGACCGCACGCGCGAACGCACGATCATCGGCGTCGCAGCCAGCGTCATCATGGTCGTCGGCTGCCTGATCGCAGTGCCCTTCTATGGCGGCGAGGGTGCCGCTTTGGTGCGGTTCTTGGCCTTCACCGCTATGTGCCTGTTGATGGTGCGCCTGATGAAATTCGAAGGCTCGATGCGCAGCATGTTCGTCAGCCTCGCTAAGGTCACCGCCGCCGCCATGCTTTGCGCGGCTGCCGCCTATGGCTTCCTGCATGTCCTGCCGGGCATTCCGGGCCTTGCCGGCGCCATCATCGCCGGCGCGCTGGTCTATGGCCTGGCACTCCGGCTACTGAACGCCGTACCGCCGGAGGATATCGCCGTTATGCAACAGATTGCCGCGCGCCTGCCACGGCGCGCCCATCCGATTGCCGTTCACGCGCTGGCGCTATTGGCGCCGCGCCGAATGTGAGGAGACGATCATGGCTGGTTGGGGAGCCGCCGAATACGTGGACACAATCAAAGAGATCACGGTCGCCGCCGTACCGGTGACCTTCGCCGGCACCGTCGGCCTGTTTATGCCCGCCGCCGCGCCGCCAAGCCGCACCGCTGTCCTGTTCCTCAGCCCCTGGGGTTTCGAGGAAATGTGCACCCGCAAGTTCTGGCGCATCCTCGCCGAGGACTTTGCCAAGGCCGGCATCGCCAGCCTGCGTTTCGACTATGCCGGCACGGGCGACGCGCTCGACGTCGCCGAGCAAGGGCAAGGATTGGCGCTTTGGGAGGATACGGCACTGGCTGCTGCCGCCATGCTGCGATCGCTGTCAGGCTGCGAGCGGCTTATCCTTGTGAGCCAGGGGCTCGGAAGCACCATCGCCCTTGATATTGCCGAGCGGCTTGACGCCGTCGACGGCATCGCCCTTCTCGCGCCGACGATTTCCGGCCGCGCCTATCTGCGCGAATTGACCATCTGGTCGAAAATGATCGACGAAAGCATGGGGCTCGACGAGACACAGCGCCAGACCGAGGGCGTCACCGTCGCCAGCCTGCGCATGCCGGACGCCATCGCCGCCACGGTCAAGACGCTCAACCTGATGACGCGCGGCCATGTCAGCGCGCCGGACTGCCTTGTCCTGACCCGACCCGGCAGGCCGGGCGATGCCGACTTCGCAACCCATCTCGGGACGCTGGGACCGCGCATCGAACAGGCCGCCTATGACGGCTATGACGAACTGGTTTCGAACCCGACCATCGCCGCCATGCCGCTTGAGGCCGGCCGCAAGATTCTGGATTGGGTGCAGTCTATCGCCACCAAGCCTGTCACGACCACACGCAAGATTCTCCACGCACCGCGCGCCGAAGCACTTGAGGGCGACGGCTTTCGCGAGATGCCGCTCCGCTTCGGCGAGGGGGATCGCCTTTTCGGCATTCTCTGCGAACCCTTGGGCGAGCGGACGGGCGCAACCGCGCTGCTCCTGACCACCGCCTATGACCGGCACGCCGGCTGGGGTCGGACATCGGTGACCATGGCGCGGGCACTCGCTCGCGACGGCATCGCCTCGCTGCGCTTCGACACCGCCAATGTCGCCGATAGCCCGCCTTTGCCCGACGCCCCCGACCAGGTGCTCTATTCTCGTGACCAACATCGGGATGTCAGCGCCGCACTCGACATGCTCGAGGCCAGAAAGCTGCTGCCTGCCTTCGCCGTCGGCCGTTGCAGCGGCGGCTATCTCGCCTACCAGACCGCAATGAACGATGAGAGGTGCCACGGCCTGATCACCGTCAACCCCTACGCCTTCTTCTGGAATGAAACGCAATCGGTCGACGAGGGTCTGCGCTTCGTGCCGCGCTCGCTTGAGACCTACGGCCAGAAGTTCCTGCAACTGGAAACGCTGAAGCGGCTCTATGGCGGCCAGATCGACGCTAAAAGTGCCGCGCGCAACATCGTCACGGCGCTGGCGCGACGCGCTGTCCGGCTCGGCCGCCCCCTGCTCGGCGTCCTGCCCTTCTTCGCCGGCGAGCACGAAATCGTCATGGGTGGTTTCCGAACGCTCGCCAGGCGCCGGGTCGACATATCGCTGATCTACAGCGCCCATGACATCGGCCTCGATCATTTCCACGAGCACTTCGGCGAGGACGCCTCAGCACTCCGGAATTTCCCCGACATCCGCCTCACCATCATCCCCGGCGCCGACCACAATCTGACGCCGCCCTATGCGCGCAAGGTGTACTTGCGGGAAGTGAGGGAGATGGGATTGAGGCTGGGCAGACGGTGAAATAGGGCGCATGCATTCCCCCGAAACACTCGCAACATCCGGCACTTGCTGTATACTCGCCGCATGAGGCTCCTGATCGTCGAAGACAACCGCGAACTGGCGTCCTGGCTCGGCAAGGCGCTGCGTCAGGCGCAATATGCCGTCGACATCGCGCATGACGGCGAGGACGGCGAACATATGCTAAAAGTGGCGAGCTACGCGGTCGTCATCCTCGATCTCTCCCTGCCGAAAATCGACGGATTGACGCTGTTGAAGCGGCTGCGTCAGGGGGGCAACAAGGTGCCGGTCATCATCCTCACAGCCAACGCCAGCCTGGACGGCCGCATTACCGGACTCGACAGCGGCGCTGACGATTATCTCGCCAAGCCCTTCGAAATCGCCGAGCTGGAAGCCCGCATTCGCGCCGCCGTCCGCCGCGGCCATGACCGCGCCGCCCCCGAAATCGCCGTCGGTGACCTCGTGTTCGATGGCGGCACACGGCAATTCTCTCTCGGCGGCGAAACCCTGGCGCTGACGCCGCGCGAACATGCCGTGCTCGAACATCTGGTCATGAAGGTCGGCACGACGGTGACCAAGACAGCGCTCTCGGAAAGCGTCTTCGGCTTCGACGATCTCGCCGATACCAGCGCCATCGAAATCTACGTGCATCGCGTTCGCAAGAAGCTCGAAGGCAGCGCCGTGCAGATCGCCACGCTGCGCGGCCTCGGTTATCTTCTTCGCCATGCGCAATGATGAAAGCCTCCCGCAGGAAGGACGCCTCGGCCACGCTATAGCGGGGCTGACCGCCAGCCTGCGGGCGCAATTGTTCGCCTGGGTGGTGCTGACGCTGATCGGGGCGATCTGCGTCAATCTCTATCTCAGCTACCGGTCGGCCAACGCCACCGCCGATCTCGTTATCGACCACACGCTGCTCGCCTCGGCCCGCGTCATCGCCGAGGCCGTGCATGTCGACCCCAGTGGTACCGTCCAGCTCGACATTCCGCCCGCAGCTCTCGAAATGTTCGATACAGGCAACGGCGATCGCGTCTTCTATCAGGTGATCACCGCTTGGGGGAACCTCATCGCCGGCTATCCCGACCTGCCGCAACCGAAAAGGCAGCAGACCGGCGAAGACACAACGTTTCGCACCGACGATGTGCGGCTGATGCTGCTGAACCAGCCGATCGTCGGGCTCGGCGAGGACAGCACGATCTCGGTCACCGTCGCCGTCACCCATCACAGCCAGTACGCCATGCGCCGCAAGCTGTGGCTATCGGATTTCACCAAACAGCTCGTGCTGGTGCTGATCGCCGGCCTGGTGACGATCATTGGTCTGCAACGGGGTCTGACGCCGGTGCTACGGCTGCGCGATGCCGTGCGCGAACGCGGCCGCGAGCGGCTGGACCCGCTGGAACCCGACATGGTGCAGAGCGAGCTGCGACCGCTGGTCCACGCCCTCAACGATCATATGGAGCGGGTCCAGAACCAGATGGCAGCGCAACGCCGCTTCGTCTCCAACGCCGCCCATCAGCTGCGCACGCCGCTCGCTTTGATCTCGACGCAGGCAAGCGTTGCTGCACGCGAGGCCGACAATGCCAGGCGCGACGAGGCGCTGCAGGCGCTGCGCTCCAGCACCAAGCAAGTAACGCGGCTGGCAAGCCAGCTTCTCACTTTGTCACGCGCCGAACCGGGCAGCCGCAGGCCGCGCAGCGATACGATCGAGCTCGCCGCCACCGCCCGGCGTGTGCTGGAAAACCTCGCCGAGGAAGCGCTGCGGCACAATATCGATCTCGGTCTGGAGGCCGGCAGCACGCCGATCCATGTCGAGGGTGACGGCATGATGCTGCGCGAGATGCTGGTCAATCTCGTTGACAATGCGCTGCGCTACACCCCGGCGAACGGCCGGGTCACGGTCGGCGTCGCCCGCGATGGCGATGACGCCGTGTTGACGGTGGAAGACAACGGCCCAGGCATTCCGGAGAGCGAACGCGCCCAGGTGTTCGAGCGCTTCTATCGCATCATCGGCACGGAACCGGAGGGCAGCGGCCTCGGGCTTGCCATCGTCCGCGAAGTGGTGGACGGCGCAGGCGGCTCGGTCACGCTCGGCGACGCAGCCGAGGGTGGTCTGCTGGTGACCGTAAGGCTGCCGGCGGTCTGACTGATTTCAAACCACCGGCAACCGAAAACCGGCGAGATTGCTATCCAGCTGCCCGGATCTGAACCTCTCCCTTGTTCAGGAAGAATGTTTTGTCGAACAAGCCAAGATCCAGCGGGTTGGGCAGGCGGACATCTTCCAGATCAGGATAGGTCTTCGCCGACGATTCATAGGACCGGTCGATCTGCGAGATGAAGACGATAACCAGCCCCTTCTCGCGCGCAAAAGCCTTCAACGCTTGGACCTGAACCATCAATTCCGGTTTCTGGCGGTTCTGGTCGAGTATCTGCAGATAATCGACGACCACCAGAGTTCCCTTCTGCGCCGATGCCAGCCGCTCGATGATATAATCGGCGCTGATCGCGTCGGAACTGTCGAATTCGAACAGACCCCTGAAATGCTCGAACTCCGCGCCAATCGCCTCAAATCGGTCGACGACCTCCCTTTCGGTATATTCCAGCGTGAAGAAGATACCGCGATTGCCGGATTTCATTGCTTCGACGGCGAGCCTGAGACTCATCAAGGTCTTGCCGTGGCGCGGACGAGCGCCGAGAAGCACCAGGTCGCCGAGCTTCAGCCGGGAAAATATCTCGCCGGCGGGCGTAGTCTCATCCGCACGGGTAGCGAGCAGGCTCCAGCTGCGAAAACCCTCTTCGGCGGCAATCTGGTCGAGGGCCTGATGCAACGGGATATTCTCCTGGCGCGACAACAGCCGCGCCTTGTGTTTCAGTCGATACAGTGGGGCGGAAAGCCTCATCTCAAAAAACCTCCTATTGCGAGCTGCGATTGCAATCCCTCCTTATGCTTGGCGCTCGAACAGTCGGTTCGATGGTTGGTCAGCCCCGCATGAATGATACTTTCCCGGTCGGAGGGGGGAGGCATGGGCTTTGCCTGAAACGGAAGATAAGCTGATTCTCTCCCAAAGAAAATCGCCCACACCCGGCGCCGCAACGGTTCCTCGAAACGCAAAAGGCCGGGCGTTTCGCCCGGCCTTTGCCTTGGGAGGTGCTGGATTGTCCAGCTGGCTTAATGCATGTCCATGCTCTGCTGCGGCCGCCAGCGGGTGATGCGGTTTTCCACCAGCGTCATCACGTATTCCGCCCCGAGCGTCACCACCATCACCAGGATGATCGCGGCATAGAGGCCGGCGGCATCGTAGGTGCCCTTGGCGATCGAGATCAGGTAGCCGATACCGGCCAACG
>NZ_AJVM01000044.1:0-50610 GCF_000281735.1 Rhizobium sp. AP16
GAGGGTCGTACGGCCTTTTGGGAGTGGTGGACCACATACGGTCAAGCTGAATATTTCGCCGATACCGGTGAGGTTGTCGCTGGTATTACGGTTCCAGTTGTTCCAGCAGCTGAGGCGGCATCGGAAGCACGCGAAGAAGCCGCCAAACATGCCGTCACCAACGCCTCTACATCCGGGGTATCGCTCGTTGGATATCCAAGGGGGGAGTTCGGGCTGGGCGAGGACATACGGCTACTTCGAGCATCATTAAACGAAGTGCAAATAAAGCCGACTGTCGTCAACGCACCTTGGACGATTATGGCGCGCCAAGCGATCGACGAACCGTCGGTCGAAGCGGATGTGGCTACTTTCGACGGTGACGTGATGATCTATGTCATGCCGGCCTTCGATACTCTAACGTTGTTAAACAAGGTCGGCCCTAGCGCCTTTTCCGCTCGACGAAAAATCGGTTTCTGGCAATGGGAGCTGGAACGGTTTCCGCCGCCTGCCAGAATGGCAATGGAATTGGTCGACGAGATCTGGTGCCACTCGGAACATTCAGCTCGTGCATTTCGAGGCGCGACGGACAAGCCTGTCATCAGGGTGCCGCTGCCCGTGATGGTGCCTGAGCTCCCCAGAGTTTCGCGATCAAATTTTGGCCTAGAGGACGACAGCTTCGTCGTCTTCACCAGTTTCGATGGCGCTTCCTCTATCTCGCGCAAAAATCCCTTGGGCGCTGTCCTTGCGTTTCAATCGGCTTTCCCCCGTGAAACCCACCGCAAGGCGCGGCTGATTGTCAAGGCAATGAATGTGCACGACGATTCGCTTTGGCGCGAATGCATGCGCAAGGCCGCGCAGGATCCACGCATTATCATCCGCAACACGGTCATGGATCGCCTCGAGTATTACGAACTGCTGCAGTGTTGTGACGTGGTCTTGTCGCTGCATCGGGCGGAAGGCTTTGGACGTCTTATGGCGGAGGCGATGGCGCTGGGAATTCCGGTCGTGGCATCCGCATATTCTGGCAATATGGATTTTATGAACGATAAGAATAGCTGGCTCGTGAGCGGCGAAACGCTTCCCGTGCTATTTGGGGACTATCCATTTTATCAGGATCAAATTTGGTTCGAGCCGGATGTCGGTTCGGCGGCGGAAGCCCTTAGAGACTGCGAGAGCAACGCTGAAAAACGCGGACAGTTTATTATCGCTGCCAAGCAGACGATGGATCGCTACAGCACTCAAAATTGTGGGAGAGAATATCTCAAATTATTGAAAAGCAGAGCTTCGAAATAAGGCCTTGCTATACGAATTTTCGCGAAGAACAGGCTTATGGCCGTGCCAACAGGTCCCGATAAAGCTCCGCATAGGCGTTCCCCATACGCTCTGCGGTGAAACTTTCCTGGTAGTGCGTCCGTGCCGCGCTGCCTAGGTTGGCTGAACGTATGGGGTCATTGGCTATGGCATTCATTGCCGTTGCCAAGGCTTCTGCGTCGTTGGGGGGGACGACGACCCCCGTCTTTCCGTCGACATTGACGAAACTTGTTCCGGTTCCGATCTCGCAGGAAACCATAGGTTTTCCGAACATGGCGGCCTCGACTAAGGAAAGGCCAAAGGCCTCCGAGCGTAAATGGGAAGGGAATACGAAGCCGGTACACAGTTCGAAAAGGGCAGATTTGTCGATGTCTGGCAACGCACCAAGAAAGGACACGTTTGCCAGATTGTTGACCTTTGCATATTTTTGCAACGTACGATCCATCGGACCGTCTCCCACGATGACAATATCCAGATTAGTCCTCTTCGCGGCCTCCAATAGAATATGGACGCCTTTGTAGTAGCGCAGAACACCGACAAAAAGGAAGAAGGGCCGAGGTAGACGCTCGCGCCAGCGCGCCTTCGTGTCTTCCTCCGCCCTGGCGTATTCCGCTTCGTCGAGCCCCAATGGAATGACGACCGTCTTCTCTTTGTAGCGCTGCAGTACATCGCTGGTTGCGAGATAGTTTGGCGACGTGGCGACGATCCTGTCGACGCTATCGAGGAAGCGGTGCATTAGCGGCCTGTACAGTTTCAACAGAAACTTTTGCTTCACGATATCGGAGTGATAGGTAACAACGGTCGGCTTATGGGGAGGATGAACAAGATGAACTAGGTCCATCAGTGGCCAGGGAAAATGGTAGTGAACAATATCTGCCACATTTGACAGCTCGCGAAACCGTCCGAAGACGTCGCGCGAAAATCCAGTTGATGCAAACTCAAAATCGAGCTTGGATTTATAGGCCATGTACCCATGAAATCTGACTGTGTTTTCTGTTGGAATTTTGCTCAGCGATAGGACGTCGGATTCTATACCCTTTGTGGCGGCGCCCCTGATAATCGCATGAATCGTCCGCTCGACGCCTCCGAAGGTATCTGGCCAATACGTCTTGAAGAAATGTAGGATCCGCATTTTATTCCTGCGCAGAATCACTTAGCTCGTTGTCGGCTAGCTTGTTGTTGTTCCACTCATTAACGACCGCGAGAATGGCGGCTTTAGGACGTGCTGAAAAAACCGATATAGAGCAAGCCGCGGAAAATGATAGTCGCTAGGCGTTTGTCAACTAGAAGACGTGCGTGAAGGTCGAGAACCAGCCTCCGTATGATGTGATCGCCGGGCTGAAAAACCTAAGGCCACGGCCGCCGTTTTGCTCTTCCGGGGGCCGCTTTTACTTCCCGATTTCAATCGAAGAAAAGTTCTATATCCGTTGCACTTGGGCGATAGAAGCAGGGCGATCTATCGCTAACGATTTCAATTCATCACCTGGCCTAT
The DNA here is from genome assembly GCF_000281735.1 of Rhizobium sp. AP16. NCBI lineage: Bacteria > Pseudomonadati > Pseudomonadota > Alphaproteobacteria > Hyphomicrobiales > Rhizobiaceae > Rhizobium > Rhizobium sp. AP16. The sequence continues at coordinate 2,783 of NZ_AJVM01000044.1, forward strand.
GCCTTGGGGGTGTGCCGTCTCGTATCTTGTCGAGCAAATCGCACAACTGAAAAATCAATGCCAGGTCACGCTCTATGACCGCTGGCTGCCGGAATTCGTTACTGGCTTCGTGGTCAACGCCAAAGCCTAGAATTTTAAAAAGCGATTGACCTTCGCCGCCTTGTCCATCTCCTTGCGTCGGAAATAGATCGCTCGTCCGCAGCGAATGGGACTGTGACCCTGGACGATGATGATCTGTTCGTCCTTGCGCATCGACTGGGTGATTTCGTGCGGCATGATCAGCGGTCGGCGTTGAAAACTGATGCTTTCGGATTTGCGGCCACCGCTATTCGAGTTGCTCCAGCCGACATTGCGCGAACGCCCCTGCACTTCGACGGTCATCTCTCCGCATTGGGCGGAGACATTGCGTGCCGTATCGAGCGCCTTGATTGCGGCGTAGGATGTGAAGGCGCAACCTTCGATCCAGGAGGTCGCTCCGTCCTTGCCGAAATGACGCTCGAGTTGGCCGACGGATTGATACATCAGCATCAGTGTGATGCCATACTTCCGCCCGCGGTCCCGTGCTTCTTCAAGAATACGGATGTAGCCCAGCAAATCGACCTCATCGAGCATGAAGAGCGCTCGATGATAGAAGTCGCCGTCGGCCTGGACCATGGCATTGATCAGCGAGCCGACGATCACCCGGCCAATGCCCGGATAGGAGCGCAGGATCGAAGCGGGGATATTGAGGAAGACGTCCTTCCGTCCAGAAGCGATGTCGCTCGATTTGAACGCATCACCGCAGACAAGCGCGGCATAATTGTCGAGCGACAGCCATTGTGTATCCTTGGATGCGGTCGAATAGACCCCGGAGAAAGTCTGCTCCGTCATGTTGGTGAAGACGCCTAGCGTCTCGCGAATAAAGGCGGACGCGGAATTTTCTTGGATGTCGCGCAGCATGGCAAGCACCGACGGTTCCGGCTCGGAAACGATTAGACGCAGGCTGCGCAAGTTGCGGCGGCCGGCATAATCTGGCGACAGCATCACATGCGCCAGAAGACCAGTTAGTAGATTGTGCGCCTGGTTCTGGAAATAGGAGCCAGTCGAGGATTCGAAGCGCAGGCTTTCTGATAAAAGCATATGGGCGATACCAACGATGTCCTCTTCCTTGCGCGTCGATCTCTCGATCCCATCAAGAACGTTGAAGCCCATGACCGGATTGGTGGGGTCGAGTACCATGACTTCGCGGCCTAGCGCATGGGCGCGATGTTCGAGAACCATCGGTGCGACCTCCGTCGATGGATCGAGGCAGATCAGCGGCCCTCGGTAACGCAGCGCCGTCGGGATGACGTTGCTGGTCGTCTTGAAGCCGCCGGAGCCCGCGAAGAACAACATATGGGTGGAATCGAAATTCTGATTGAAAGTCATGAGTGGCGCCTTGCCACCTTGCCCCCAAGTCCCGTAATCGTTCGGATCAAAAGGCAGCGCATGCACGCGGTCACGGTCGACGCGGTAGCGCTCGCCGATGACGATCTCCCCGTCCGAGGGGAAGAGCTTCGCCACCTCCGACATGAGCAGCCAATCGGCATCGCCGAAGATGCCGCGCTTGGCGCGCTTGATCGCATTGGAAACGACGATCGAAATGCGCGCGGAGATTGCGACAATACCAAATCCGAGAATAGTCCCGGCAACCGCGAAGGAGTCGAGATAAGTGAGAGCCTCGTTCCATGTGATGACACCATTCTCCACCCACGGAGCGAGACGGGCATATTCCCGCAGGGCGTAAAAGCTTGCCACGCATAAAAAGCAAAGAAGGCTCGTAAAAGCGATCGGCCGACGGCGATGCAGTGGCAATGCCCAAACCATCAGAAGTGAGGCGATAGGTCCGAGGACGAGATTGGGAAGAGGAACCGCTCGCAGGAACCAATAGGCGATCCGTGCTGGCATGCCGATCGCCAAATCCTGCCACCGCCATCCGGTGATACAGAGTGTCAGTGTTGTCACTGCGATCGGCACCAGGGTGAGCATCAAGCTCGGATGCACTCTGTACCTTAGCGCCATTGAGACGTCTCCTCCAGAAATAGCGTCTTCGCGTCATGATGAACGCCTTCAACACTGTCTCGCCAACTCTATCAGGCCCCCTAATAGGAACTCGCGGTTCATTGCCGAAAAGCCGGCCCGGAGAACCAGGGTGCCAACTAGAAACGCTGGTGGGCGCCATGCTTGCTTTCACCTGACATCAGAAATCTGCGCCGTCGTTCCAGCTTCACAAAACGCTGGCCAAGGCGTTTCAGCAGATACGGCGACGTCCTCCTCAAAGTCGTGTGGCGATCGCGTCGAAAGATAGAATCGAGCTGGTCGTTAGGAATTTCCGTCTCCGTCAGACTCGCCTTTTTCGCAGTCCTCGTTGTTAGAGAGTGGCATCGGCCTTCGCGGGCCGATCGATTTGAGGGCGCAATAGGCGAAGAACGGCATACCCGGTACCGTGACATCGACGCTGCGAAGTTCCATAAAGGAAAAGACTTCGATGTAAGCCTCTATACCAAGGCAAATATCAATAGTGGAGCCACGCATCGGTTTTGGAGTGTCAGCCAGTGAGCGTTCGAGCATTTGGCGATGGTGAGTGGGCGCCCTTAGTCGGATGCCAGCGGTTCCATTCCGGTATGCAGCGGGAGATTTTGGACAGGCTGGTTTCAAGTATCGTTCGTATCCCAAAAAATATGAGTATGTTCTCTGCTGTGACCCGAAAGAGCAGGCCGCTGTCCACCAGTCTGATGGTTGCATGACCTCCTTCGAACACGAATGCTTTTTCCGATCCCTTTTCAATCACCGAACGAGAGAATGCGGCGATCGTGCTGCAGAGTTGGTCAAGCGAGCAGTTTGCGTTGAGTAAGGGGACATAAGTTTCGGCAACGTGCTCGTACATCGCAAAAGCATCAGTTCTTGGGTAGGGCGATGGGGGTAATCGTTCTTGACAATTGGATCTGCTAAATTCTGAATTACTCACAATATTGGGCCTCCGCCAATGCTGCTAAAAAGCGGTCGCGGTAAAGGTCCGTAAACATATTCGCCTGGAATGGCCGGTTCGATTAGGCCTGAGATGAATCTCTCGATATTTGGCAGACTATTGCCTGCCACCAGCGAATAAAAATTCCCACTATTCCAGGTAATGTAGGAGTAGCGAAAATAGGGTGTCAGGGCCGCTTCCATGCCGTCAAGCGTCACCTCATTTTGATTCATGACGGTTAGTACTGCGGCCTCTTTCGCCATGATGTCCGTATGACTGAAAAAGCGAGCCTTGAAACCGTGATCTTTCTGGCGTTCGCGATGCTTGTATTCCTCGATGTCGACGTTTCTGAATTTTTCAACGAAGACAAAGAGGCCGTTATCCTTCAGATGTTGAGAAACGAAGCCAATTTGGTCTCGCCGATTGGGGGAATACATTTGAAATGTCGTGTCCTCGAAGATGACGTCGAAGCCTGACGCAAACTTGGTCAGATTTTCGCGGGTATGAAATTTATCGGGGGTCAAATGGTGAAAAGGGCCAACGAAGAATGTTGCGTGCGGCGGATCACCATATGCAAGGAAGCTGTGCTGGTTCTCAATGTTGGGACTGCAAGACAGGCTTTCGACGCGGCCGTCCGCCAGCTCCGAAATCGTACGCGCCATAGTGCCTTCGGCGGTGCCTAATGAATAAAGATGTAATGGTTCAGGCATGCCTTGGCTGTATTGGAGGATCGCGTGTCCAAGGCGGCATTCTTCCTCGAGCCGATAGGGAATGCTGCTATGATAATGCTGGTCGAAAGGACCCCGCCGTCGCTCGTGCAAACTGACAAAGCTGTCGAGGAGGTGGTCACCTTTCAGCAATCGCCTATCGACTTGCGGCTCTCTTATTGGTTTTCCGGCCCGGCCGGCGGCGGTGGCCGCGAAGAAACTGGAGAGTTCATTCAACCGGGGAGCACCTTCGCATTCTTGAAAAAATGAGGAGAAGTCCCGCATCTCTTGCCTCGCTCCGGTTGGGTCGACACGCATCGGTGCCATGATATGATCAGCCCAAATTCCTAGGGCCGGCGGCATTTTCTTTAGGACATTCCCCCACTTGCGATCCGCGCTTTGTTTGCGGTGCAATAAATGAGGATCGACACCAGGAGAGAGTTACGAGATGTATCCTCGGTCCACATTCGAAATCTTGCTGTTCTTTCAAAAACTTGACATGATTTTTTTGCGTCGCAGCGGAAAATGCTTAAACCGACCATAAGTAGCAGGTGTGGGCTCACTCAGATTTAAGCGTCAGGTGGGCCGTTTAGCCGGCGAAAGGAATAATGGATGATTGGTTCTGCAGCGTTTGATCCGAACTCAGTCAAGCGCGCAGAGCATTTGACATTTGCTCATCAGCATGCCGTCTGGGGATCGGTCCGCGCGGACCTTATCCGGCGAACCGGCGTCGGACGGCAGGAAACAAAGGTGGTCGCGAGCGATCACACAATCATGTTGAACATTGGCGGCATTGCGAGAGAAGGCGAGGATTATCTGGACGGCCGCAAAGTTGCGTTTACGCCAAGACAAGTTGGGTCGGTATCCTTCATTCCAGCAGATCATAGCTGGACGGGCTGGGACAACGGCGATCCGACGGCCTCCTATCTTTTCCTTAGCGTCGATAAGAGCTTCATCACAGGTCGCTTCGAGAATGTGCCCGGGACGAATCTCAATAGGCTTGCGCCAGCTCTTGGATTTCGGGATTCAGCGGTCGAACTTGCGGCTCGGCGCATCCGATCGGAGATAAGCCGACAGGATCCTATGGGCATTATGTCGGTAGAGAGCCAGATCGCGACGATCTTTGTGGAGCTCTTGCGCCGTGTCGGCAATAAGCGTCAGCTTATAAAGGGTGGGCTTGCACCAACGGTGCTCAAGCGATTGATTGAAATGATTGAGGCCTCACTTGAGCGGCCCGTGAGTATCGCTGATCTCGCACGGGAAGCCGATCTCAGTGACCATCACATGTCGAGAGCGTTCCGACTGTCGACGGGATTACCGCCGCATACTTATATAATTCGAAGACGACTGGAACGTGCGGGAGAGTTGCTTCGGTTCTCCAACGCGTCGATTACTGAAGTCGCTTACATGTGCGGCTACTCCAATCCCAGCCACTTCTCGACGGCATTCCGACGTGAAATGGGTATTGCTCCGCGACAATATAGGCTTGCCTGGGGGAAATGATCCTGGCCGTGGATTGCCGATCAGATTGTAGCAGGATTTCGAAAGTTCGATTTCGAGCCATGATCTAGCTTGGGCGTTGGGACATGCAGTGCCGTCGGGCTGATGTGATCCCTGTCCGTAGTAGAACCTCTGGCAACGATAGATGGACCGAACCGAACAGACTGAACCAAGTCTTACTTTAGAGCACCGCCACCTGCGTTCGGCCCGCCGTTTTTATCTGCTCAGCACGTCTTTTGCAGCGGTAGGTCGCAATGCCTATTACGTTGGGGCGGTATGGGTGCTTGCGGCTTCCGGTGAATTAGCCGGTTCTATAGCCCTGTTTCTCGCTCTCGGGAGCATCGCCGAGTTTCTGGTGAGCGCCCCAGTGGGACGCCTCGCCGACCGCTTAGATCGCCGGTATCTCTGCATGATAAGTGATACGGCAAGGATATTCATTCTGCTGTCAGTGTCTGCTGCTCTCCTCTTTCCTGGCAAGCCTACTTACGTGCTTTACAGCTCGGTCATCCTATATGCGGTTGCGGATCGGATTTATCTGCTTGCGTCCTCGGCAATCATCCCGTCGATTGCGCGGCCGAGACGCCTGGTTTCCTTCAACTCACTGGCATATATCGGAATACAGGTCGGCAATATGCTTGCGGCAATAGCCACCGGTTGGCTCCTGGATATCGCGCCGCAACAGCTATGCTTCTTGCTTGCGGCAGGGACATTCGCCGTTTCATGTCTGAGCATGGGCCGTATCGCGGTTCGCGTTTCTGGCCCCGCTGCTGATCATGTGCATCGCTCGTCTATACCTCGGCAGACAGCTGCGTCCGAGCGTTTAGGTCGCGTGCCGCTGACCCTTATCGTCAGCTATATTCTGATCTATACGATGGGCATGTTGATCAGCGCTCTCGCCTCGATATTCGTGCGGGAGGAACTCGGTGGAAGTTCAACCGACTTTGGCAGACTGGAAGCCTGCTGGGCTGCAGGTGCCGTCGTTAGCATGTCGATATTGATGCTAAAGGCGTTCGACCATGCGGATGGCCGTGCAATTCCGATAATCGTCATGCTGTTAGGCGCGGCGATGGCCGGTTTCCATATGATGCGGAACTTGGAAGGTGCCGTTGTGTTGATGGCGGTTCTTGGTGCCGGCTACAATCTCACGCGAGTGCTCGTTGATGTTGAGATACAGCGGCGAATACCAAGTGCTAAATTGGGGCTCGTGAAGGGAAGAGTGCACGTTGCGTGCATGGGATTTAGCCTGGCGCTTTATGCCGCTCTTGCGATGATTGGAAACGCGATCCCGTCCTCGATAACATTCCTTGTCTTTGGAAGCGGCATGATTGCCTGTGTTGCCTTTAGCTATGTCATCAACCTCGTGAGAGGCAAATTCTTTTCTCATCTAAGGCCGCCACAATGATCGAGTCGTCCGACGTCAATGACTCTCTGCTTTCCAAAGGTGATGCCCTGGAACTGATCTGCACGCTGTTTCCATGGATTGCGGATTTCAGGCAGCGAAGCCTGCAGGATTATGCTCACGCTGCCTTCGACGCCCAGCCTTACGAGGGCCATTGCGGCGCTAGGGACCATGCGATGTTGCTCCTGCAGCAATGTATCCGTCGCGCGGCGCTTGCGATTGGTATGTCCGAAGATCGTGCTTATGCAATGGCAGCGGGGATGGCAAAGGCCCCAGTCTTGCAAACGGGCCCACACTTGCACCTGTTGATCGAGCCGGATGCCTACTACACACATTTGTTCAGCCTGACGGGCCTTAAGGCGCATCATCGGTCAACCTACATCTCGTATGCTGTCTCTACGGTCAAATTCGTCGAAAGGGGCCGGAAGGGGCCCGGCTGGCTGAAGCTTGATGGTGACTCAGTCAATGTGTTTGGGCTAAGCCGAAGCCAGATGATCCCCTATAGTATTCTTGCGCGAAACGGCATCTATCGTTTCGCATTGAAGAACGTCGATCGATCTGGAGCCGCCGGCGACACGGCCGCTCGACTTCAATCGATGTTGCCGCAGAAGAGTTTTCCTTCGGCAGCTCTTGCGATCAAGTGCGCCAATAGGTGTTTGTGGAGCCAATTTTTCGATCCGGTCATTGATTTCCTCCAAATCGATGACGAGGACGTGGCGGACCTGGTGGCAGAGCATCTGAAGGACGGATCATCGTGGCTGGCTCGTCGCCTGTTCAATGATGGGGATTTTGCCCAAAATCTCATCCGCTATACGGAGGCGCTCTCCGAAGGTCCATGGTGTGGATGGTTTAAGAACTCAACGGACCTATTTTGGGGTAACGAAAGTGGTCGCCTTATCCCGTTGCGTCTTGTGAGTTCCCAGCTCCAGGCAAGGGGGGCGGAAAACTTCGTTTTAAGGTTCTCTGCTGCCGACCTGATTGACGCGCTGCATGCTCGAAAGATCATTCCAAATCTTTTCCTGATGTTTATCGTTACGGCTATATTGCCAGGGGTTCGCGTCCTCGGCGGAAGTCGGCATACGGTTTACTATCCGCTTATGCGATATGTGCTGTGTCGGGCTCTCGAAGCCAACGATTCAGATTCAGATCTGCTTTCAACGATAGCGGCGGACACCAAGCCAGGCATGTGGGGACATCGGGTGCTCTTGGCAGGCACCGAGCCGTTCTCGGAGCTTGAGTCGTTGCGCAGAGGCGATATCTCCGTCGTGCTTGAGAGATATCGCGCACTATCGCTGGAAGAGGCGTGCGGTGCTCTAGAGAGCTTTGCAACCGACCCGATGTGGGTTCACCTCAAAGACGGCCTGATGAATCAGGGCATAAGCCCTAAGAGTCCGGAGTGGGCGTTTTCACAATAATCTTCTTGTTCTCTATTGGTCAAACAAGGGGAGCTGTCTTGCTCAACACGGATTGGGGCGGGCAAAATATAGGGAGGAGACTATGCGGTTCAGGGAGGCGGTCACCTATCGCTGTCGATCAACGGAGATTCTGTGACTGTCGACGCGCATCGCGGCTGTGCAACACCGTATCCATGTTTCTTGCTCTAGCTACCGGTCGGCCGCCACGGCTTCAGAAAAGGGTCGTTAGGTCGCGTCGACCGTCCACTACTTGAACGATTTCAACCATATGGATTTCGCTTTCGTCCGCATCGGCAAATGTTTCATAGAGGATGATATACGGGGCTTCGACCAGCATGTGGGCTGTACCGAAAATTTCGGGATGCTGTTCCCCAAGACGCAGGTGATCTGCAAGAAGGTTGGCCTTGTACCGGAACTGTTGGAAAAATCGTTCGGCAGCCAGCGGCTGTTCCTTACCAATTTCGATATAGATTTTCTTGGCGTCCAAACAAGCTTAATCTGCCGGTGTGCTGGCTGGATGCAGATGGCGATGTAGGCGGTATAGCTTAGCCCGAAACTGCCGCAAGTGTCCTGTCTGTAGGCAAGCTCAGATTGGATAACGTCTTGTGGGGAACGCTTATGGGCGACGACCTCGGCGGAGGTTGTTGGGTGGTTGCTCGCCTTCCGCGGGTTCAACTAGAAGCTCAAAGACTTTACAGTTGAGCACGCTTGCGATTTTACCCAAAGAATCTATTCCCAAATTTACTTGTTTACGCTCAAGTTGAGAAATCGACACGCGTTCCAAGCCGGCTTCAAGCGCAAGGCGCTCCTGCGAGAGGCCTACTTGGACACGAAGTTTGCGTACATTCCATGCTAGCAGATCACGTGGCGTCATCACTCCACATGGCCATTGCGTTGCCAATTAAATAACTGGCTATTCTATACATAATGATTTATCTTACTGACTATGACGTTTCAGACTGAGAGGCGCGACATGGAAATATGCCGGCTATCTTACTTTTTGCCATGGTCGTGGAAGTGGCGATCAGATGTCGTTATCGGGTTTGACCAATTCAACGTGAGAGACGCCGAGTGCTTGAGCCAGTTCGTAAAGGGTAATCACGGTCGGGTTCCGTCGACCGCGTTTCGAGACCGCTGAGATATTGCTGGCTGAAGCCGGAGCGCGCTTCAAAGGCGCAGGCAAAGGGAAGTAAGGCGGCGGAACGGCGCGGTAAAGCAAGGTCCAGATCAATGCGGAGCGAGCTCACAAATGGAACTACTCCAGCTCAATTATCTGGTTGCGATCAACGAGTTATTGCACACGGATAGGGCAGGGGCCAAGGCCTTAAGCAGATTTTTATCGAGCGCGCGCCGCGTGAAATCCCTCATAGTGAGATCGCTAAGCAATGCATGATCGAGCAGCTAAAATCTTCATCGATAACTCACATGGCAGGCTCTTCGCTGACAGGGGAGGGGATGGGCAGATGATCCATCCGGTCGACCGTCATGTCGGACAGCAACTTCGTATTCTGCGTATCCATTCCAACCTCTCTCAGACCGAACTCGGGCATGAAGTTGGCTTGAGCTATCAGCAGGTTCAGAAATACGAGAGTGGAAAAAATCGCATCAGTGCGTCGATGCTTTATGTGATCGCCAGCCGACTGAATGTTCCCGTGAATCGGTTTTTTGACGGCTTGCCGCCATCTGAGTCAGAAGTAACCGACGGTATAGTTCCCGAAGTCGACGAACGCATAGCTTATATAGCCACCGCTGAAGGACGCCGTTTTGTCGAGGAGATCCTGCGGCTTCCACCGCGACTTCGAACGCGCACCCTTGCAGTGATCAAGGTGCTTGCTGGAGACGAAGAAGAGACGGCCGGCGAGTAGCCGTCAGTGTTTGAGCGGATATTGTAATAGAGAGCTTCGCCTTGGAAACCTCAGTCTGTCGCGGAGATCCTTCCAATCGTGCCGTGACGTTTGATGACTGTCCCGAATGGGGCTGAGCGCTTGGCGAGATCATCAATGATCTGTGCCGCCATCTTGCCGCTCGCCGGCGTCGGCACGTACCGCTCATGGAAATGGTTATCCTTCAGCCGTTCCTCGCCACCGATGACGATCGGCAAAATATCAATAGATTGCAGCAGTCCGTCTGGATCGAAGGCACAGGTTGCTACCACGCTTTTCCAGACCTCCGGCGGGCTCCATTCAGTCTCGCCCTTTTCCGTATGGAAGAGGAAGTTGCCGAGACCAAAGAAGATCGGCGCTCCTTTGTAGATCTCGATCGGCTGCAAGGCTGGCGTCCCGTGGCTGACGAAGGCGTGGGCGCCGGCATCTATGCATGCATGCGCAAACGCTTGGACCCAGTCTGGCACCTCCTGCCAGTTTGGCTCCCAATGATGGTGGTGGAGGTAAGCGATAACGAACTGCCCATGCATCGCCGCCCTGGCAATTACCGCTAGCTGATTTAACGCACTATCCGGATCAATAACAACTTTGCGCCGATTGGTATCGGATCGCCGGAAAATGGTTCCGTAGAAGTCAATCTCGCTTTCTTCATCCACTATTGCGGGATCGTCCGGTTGCGCGTAGTTGGCGCGCTCAAGTTTCGAACTTTGAAACGTCGTCTGGACGGTTTCCAACATGTCGAACGTCGCTTGATCGGTCTCGAAGATCCTGGTCACATCCAATCTGTTTACACCGGGCCTAGAGGGTCGTCGGAAGCGTGCATTATCGGCGTACATCGTCTCCGGTCCGGGGCCAGCATCCATTGCCACCAAGGCGACATCCCTGCCGCCCAGCGATTTTACGCCCGGTAAGATGGCATGATCTAGGTCGAGGCCAATGCCGGCGTGGAGGAAGTCACGCGCTTCGACCTCCTCCAGCGTAGACAAGATGCCCGGCGGTCCGAGATCAAAGGCGTGATTGTTCGCGAGCGCGAGGGTGTTGAAGCCAGCCTGTTTCAATGCATCGAGGACACTGGGGTCCGAACATCCGAAATACGAGCCTTTCATGGGCGCCCCGCCGTGGCGGCCCAGGATGGTGCTTTCAAAATTGGTGAAGGCGACATCGGCTCGTTTCAGGATGTCGGTAATAGACGCGAACCCTCGATCACAGGAGTTGCGGATATCGTGGTGAATCAGGGATTGGCCTGTCATGGCGATGATGAAAGGGGACGGCATGGGAATACCTGCAATGTTCAGTTGGGACGCAATGACCGAGTTTTGACGTGCCACGAGATATGCCGCTAGACTCATGGCATATGCATTCACGATGGCAACTGCCAGTTTTTGCTGGCGCTATTCGGGTGAAGACGGGGAAATATCGATGCCGAACCATTTCAGGCTGAGCGTCTTGAGCGTTCCGTCCCTGATGCTGTCCTTGATAGCCTTGTTGAAGGCATCAACAAGATCGGCATCCGCCTTACGAATACCAATCCCAACGCCGGGTCCCCAAAGGCCACCTGACAGTTCAGGACCGTAGAAGGCGGCGGTTTCTCCATCCTTACTGTCGAGGAATGTCTTCCATGTGAAATAATCGGCAAGTCCGCCATCGATGCGTCCTGCGGCAAGGTCGAGATGCAGGTTGTCCTGTGTGTCGTAGCTGCGGACGGTCGCCACCTTGCCAAACAAGTCGTTCAAAACGGCTTCGGAATTGGACGATCTGAGGACCCCCAGGGTTTTGCCGGTGAGTGTTGCGCGAAGCTGGTCGAGGATCGCCTGTTGTTCACTGCCGATGGTCGTGAGATTGATCTTGGCTTTGGTATCCGTTGCTGGAAGATGAAGATCCTTGCGAATGGCAAGCTGATTGAACCCGCCGGCATAGGGATCCGAGAAGGCAATGGACTTCTTTCGTTTCTCCGTGATGGCCATCCCCGACATGATCGCGTCGAACTTTCCAACCGTCAGCGCTGGTATGATGCCGTCCCAGTCTTGTGCCACGAACTTGCACTCGATCTTTATGCGCTGGCACAACTCTTTGCCCACATCGATATCGTATCCGACCAGTTTTCCATTCGCATCGATCGCATCCCAAGGGGGAGATGCCCCCTCTGTCGCGATCGTTATCGTTTTCCGGTCGTTGGCGTTGGCCCCCAGTTGGCTGATTGCCAAAAGAGCGAGTGAAAGAACGAATGCAGACTTATTCATGTGCAGATCCCCTTTTTGGTTGCATTGAATGGATGAATGACTGGGTACGATGTCGCTGAGCAGCAGCGATGTTTCTACGGCGGGAATTTCTTCGCAGCTGAAATCGCCATCGCGCCGGTCCGATGTAGGCGGATCGTTCCTCTTTCTGGTTCTGGGTGGAGCGAGCCAGATGCGTCTCCAGCATTTGGAAGAGTTTCGAGATGACGAAGGTCAGAAAGAGATAGATCAGACCCGCCGCCAGAAAGATCTCGTAAGGAGCGAAAGTCTCCGAGACCATGCGGCGGGCAAGCCCGGTGATTTCCAGGAGGGTCACGGTGCTTGCCAGCGAACTCGCCTTCAGCATCCCTATGACCTCGTTTGCGTAAGACGGGAGCACAGTCCGGAATGCCAACGGGAATATGATCAGGCGTATCTGCATGATGCGTGACAGACCGAGCGCCTGAGCAGCTTCAACGACACCGCGTGGGACGGCCTGAATGCCGGCTCGAAACACTTCCGTCGTGTAGGCAGCGCTGTTCAGAGATAACGCAAGCAAAGCACACCAGAATGGCTCGCGAAGCAGCGGCCAAAACATGCTGTTGCGGACAATTTCCAGCTGCCCTAGGCCATAGTAGATCAGAAAGAGTTGCACCAGCAGAGGAGTGCCGCGAAACACATAGGTATAGATGAGAACGCATCCAGACAGGTGCCTGTTGGACGACGCCCTAAGGAAGCTCAACGGTACCGACACGACAAAACCGATCGCCAATGACAGCAAAGTCAGGGCTAAGGTCAGAAGGACGCCGTCGGCAAGAACGCCGATGCTTTCGAAGATCAAATTGAGGTCCAAGATCCTAGCCCTTCTGATGATCGGGTATCAGGAGACGTCGCTCCAGCAATCGGAATGACGCGAGCGATAAGCTCGTCATCGCGAGATAAAGAGCCGAGGCGGCGAGATAGAATGTAAGCGGAGCGCGCATCGATCCGGCGCCGATAAATGCGACGCGCATGATGTCGGTAAGGCCGACGATCGAGATCAGCGACGTGTCTTTGAGGAGCGAAACCCAGAGATTGCCAAAGGCGGGCAGGGCGACGCGTATCATCTGTGGCAGGATCACAAGCAGCCAGACTTGCCATGAGGCGAGCCCCAGAGATAACGCTGCCTCCGTTTGCCCCTGGGGTATGCTTTGGATCGCTCCGCGGAAGATCTCGGCGCAATAGGCGCCGAAGACAACTGTCAGCGCCGCCACACCAGCGGCGAAAGCGCTGATCTCGACATAGCGGCCGGTCAGCGCAGTGATGGCGGCGGTTCCACCGAAATAGACGACGAGGATCACCAGCAATTCGGGCAGGCCTCGGACTATCGTCGTATACGCCTGCCCGATTAGCACCGGCAGACGCAATTGGGACAATTTGATGACGGCGACGAACAGTCCAAGAAGCGTGCCTAGTATGCCGCTCGCCGCTGCCACCAATACGGTTACTTGAAGTCCATGAACGAATTGGACGAAAAATCCGGACAAGGCATGAATCCTCTCTGCCTATTCTCACGCTACGAGAGGATAAGCTCTTTCAGTTTTGATATCTGTTATTTCAATACGTAAATACTACCGATAATAGTATTTTTATTGTGTAATTATCGGAGATAATATTTGCGATATCCAGAAATTATACTTTGAGTGATTTGCGTCAATCTATAAGGTGCAGATAGTTTTGATAAGCGCAGCTTATAGCCCTTGCAGGAGCTACCGGTAGGTGGCGTCTTGCATCAAGGGGGGATTGGGGTGGCGCCGAACCAAGAGAACCAGGTTTAAAAAAATGGTCGGTAAAGCCACCTCGGGCGTAAAGCTTCGGCAGCTGCAGATTTTCCGGGAAGTCCTGCGCGCGGGATCGGAGAGGTTCGCCGCCAAAGTTCTCAAGATCAGCCAGTCCGCTGTCAGTCAGCAAATCAAACAGCTTGAGGCAGAGATTGGTTTTTCTCTGTTCTCCCGGGAGAATAACCGTCTTGTCCCGACAGACCGGGCATGGGAACTGTTGCGCAGCGTCGACGGGGCGCTTCAGGGCGTTGACAGGATCGAAAAGTCGATTGCGTCTTTGCGTAGCGAGGACACCAGAACAATAGGCTTGGCGGCTCCGGGCGTATTCTGCCTGAGCGTCGTTCCAAGAGCCATAAAAGCAATTCGTCAAAGCAATCCGTCTTCGTTTCAGGTGAAGTCGGGCAGTTATCAGCAGATTGCCGAGCATGTTTTGAATGGGCGAGCGGATCTTGGAATTTCCCGCCTGCCACTCGATGAGCGCGCTTTTGACTGGGTTCCCGTTTCCATTGCGAGGAATGTCTGCCTGTTTTGGGCAGGGCATCGGCTGGCTGAAAAGGATCTCGTAACGCCGGAGGATATCATAGGTGAGGCGCTGATCGACATCGAGCCGCAGTTCTCAGCGCACCAGATGAACATCAATGCCTTGCGTTATATGGGGGTGGAGCCCGATCTGGTGGTTGAATATGATGCAAACGGGCACGATGCCGGCTTTGTCGCAGCCGGCGTTGGAATATCAATTACGAACAACGTCATCGCGAGAGAGTACGAGCTGTTCGGTTTGGATTCTCGTCCATTCGAACCGGGCGCAATCTACCACTACGTCGTCTTTTGGCAGAAGGGGCGCCAGCTCAGTAAAGCCATGCAGCTGACCGTCGCCGAATTGGCGGCTGCGTTCGGTTCATAAGCATAAAGGGAATAAATGTAGGCTCGGCATGGTCTGCATCAGCATTGTTCGCCTACATCACGTTCCGCTGTAGACCAATCTTCCATGTCAGCGTCTGTCGGTGTTGATATTCCCCAGGTTCTGGATGATTGCATTATCCCAGATGGATACCTTCTAGGCTCCCGCCAGTGTCGTAATGTATGATGTAATGTGCGCAGGGAGAGTGTGTCCAAGCTTTTGCTACCGCTCGGACAAAGAGAGAGTTCGATCGTAGACGGCGAGGCACTCATCGGCCAAGACCGGTCAAGAATCAAACTGACGCTTTTGATATGATTTAATTCGCTGTGAGTGGGCTTTCCCAACTCAATTATTTTCCCTGAAAGCTCCGCAGTTTCTCGAAAATCTCCGGCGCGATCTCAAACTGACGGGCCTTGCCGCGCCCCATGGAATTCTTCACGAACGTCTCCGTCAGGATCCCACGTTTCACCAGCGGCTCGATTGTCTCCGTCACGCCCATGCGTGTGAGCTTCGTAATTTCGACTATATTTGAGATGTTTAGCGCCTGATGAGCTTGATGCATGATGTAAAGAACACTCATCATGCCGACCTGTTTCAGCCGGGATTGCGGTGTCTCGTCTTCCTGCGGATGATCCATGATCTCATGCAGGATGAAGGCTGCGAACGAAAGACTGTGCCACTGCGTGGTTAGGGTACTTGTCATCTTTTTAACTGCATTATATAAGTCAGTATAAATTACGAACGGCGTCAGATCGTCGCCGGACGGATCGTTTGATATCGCCACATCGAAGGATCATGCTGATGAAACGCCTTCTGGTTGGAACAGTCTTCGCCATTGCCGGCTGCATCCCTCTATACCTCATTTCCGAGCCGTATGCGCGCGCCGATGATTGGGGATGTCAGGTTATCCTGTGCCTTTCCAATCCGGGTGGGCCTACACAATATGACGCCTGCCGTCCCCCGATCAACAAACTCTGGCAGGAGCTTGCCAAGGGGCATTCCTTTCCCACCTGCAGCGGTGTCGGCTTCCGGGCATCGCGTCCTGGTTACGAGCCCTATTTCTGCAGTGACAGCTATCGCCTGGCGACACGCTATGGCGAGCGCGGCCAACAGGAGACCTGCGTTTCGCTAACCCTTTCCAAGGTTGACGGAGGCTATTGCGCCCCCGGCCGTGATGGCAGCGCTAGAGACGATGGGCTGGTGATATCGGCGCGCTGGCAGCGGGATGGCCGGCACGTACAGTGCATGGGCTATCCAACGGCGCGGCCGAATGTGCGATCCGAGCCCCATTATGTCGATGTGACCATCGACGGCGTTGGAAGCCAGCGGGTGTGGTACTGACCATGGCCGTCGCCTTTACCGATCTTGCCCAGACCTGTGCGCCGGCGATTGCGATCGAAACGCTTGCGGCGGTTGTCAGTCTCGAAAGCCAGTTCCAGCCTTTTGATATTCGTGTGGGTGAGAGTTCATCTCTTCATGAACAGCCGAAGAGCAAGGCCGAGGCGATCGAAACCGCAACGGCGCTGATGGCGGAGCATCAGGATGTCCAGCTAGGGCTTGGCGGCATTGGCATCGCCGAATTGCGCAAGCTTGATCTCAGCATCGCGGATGCGTTCGATCCATGCCTCAACCTCAAGGCAACGGCGACACTGCTCGATGGCTATTATCGTCTGGCCGTGCGCGCCGGCGCGACACGGCAACAGGCGGAGCGCGTGATGCTGCAATCCTACTACGGGCGTTCCGATCCCTCGGTCGGAAAGATGGCCCAGTATGACGATCAGGTCAAAAGCGAGGCCAAACGGCTTTCGAAGATGCTGTCGGCCATAGCGATAGGGCAGAGTGTCGGGCGGCCGACAGTTCCCGAACCCCAGACCAGTGATCCGTCCTTGAACGGTGAGGAAAGGCCTTTGCCCGAACGGTCGGCGAACCCCCCGTCTTGGGATGTCTTCCATGCAGCGCGGCAATCATCTGCGCTGGTCTTCCAAAATGATCAACCGGAGCAGTCTGAATGATGTCGAGGATCAATATTCGTGCATTTGGTGTCACCGTTGCGATGGCAACTGTCCTTTCGATCGCCATGATCGAGCCAGCCTTTGCCCAGAGCGCCGGCGGTATCGAGACGGTCCTGCAGAATATCGTCACCTTGCTCACGGGCAACGTCGCCAAGCTTCTGGCGACCATCGCCGTCATCATCGTCGGCATCGCCTGGATGTTCGGCTACCTCGACCTTCGCAAGGCGGCCTATGTCGTGCTCGGCATCGGCATTCTCTTCGGCGCCTCGCAGATCGTCAGCACGATTTCCGGGGGCTGAAGATCATGGTGGAGAAGGTTTCGCTCGAGGAAGACACTCTGTTTTTGGCCTGCACCCGGCCGGCGATGATTGCCGGGGTGACGATGGAGGCCATGGGCGTCAACATTATGCTGACGACGATCCTCTACATTATTGCCGGCTCGATCGCCTATGGCCTTGTCGGTGTGGTCTTTCATTTCATCTTTCGCTCGCTCGTCAAGCATGACCACAACATGTTCCGTATCCTGATTGCCTGGATCGAAACCCGTGGTCGTTCACGCAACGGCACCTATTGGAGTGGTTCTTCGCTAACGCCGTTGAGGCTGGTGCGGCACTATGACGAAAGGGACCTTGGCCATGCCTAATGTGTCCCGTCTCAAATTCCGTGAAGTCGAGCCAGAAACGTTTATCCCCTATGTCCGGCACGTGGACGAGACCGTGATCGCACTCGATTCCAGAGCATTGCTGGCGATGATCTCTTTGGAGGGCGTATCTTTCGAGACGGCCGATGCGACCGACCTGAACAGCCTGCAGCGCGACCTCAATACGCTCTACCGCAACATCGCCGACGAGCGTCTGGCAATCTGGACCCATCTCATCCGGCGGCGCGACAACACTTATCCCGACGGCGAGTTCACCAATCCCTTCTCGGCAACGTTGAATGGCAAATATCGGGAGCGGATGGTGAGCGAAGACCTGTTTCGCAACGATCTCTATCTCACCTTGCTCTGGCATCCGGGCCGCGATCCGGCTGAACAGCTCGCAAATCTGCTGTCACGGCTTCGCAAGCTCCAACGAGCCGCAGTCGAGCTCGATGAGGGCAGTCTGAAGCATCTGCGCGACAAGGTAGCCGATGTCACCGCGGGACTGCGGCGCTTCGCGCCGCGCGTGCTGTCGCTCTACGATCAAAACGGTATCCTGTTTTCCGAACCGAGCGAGGTGCTGCATCAATTGATCGGCGGCCGCCGTGAACCCATACCATTGACGGAAGGCAGGATCTCCTCGGCGATCTATTCCGATCGCGTAATCGTCGGACGCGAGACGGTCGAGATCCGTCATGAAGGGACAAGCCGTTATGCAGGCATGTTCGGTTTCAAGGAATATCCGGCGAGAACCCGCGGCGGCATGCTGGACGGTATTCTAACGGCGCCTTTCGAACTGATCCTCACTCAGTCCTTGGCGTTCAGGTCTAAAACCGATGCCCGCACCATCATGGGCCGCAAGCAGAACCAGATGGTGAGTGCGGTCGACAGGGCAGCCTCACAGATCGAAGAGCTCGATGCGGCGATGGACGAGCTGGAATCGAACCGTTTCGTGCTCGGGGAGCACCATCTGACGCTTGGGGTGTTCGCTTCCTCTGTCAAAGACCTTACTGATAATCTCGCCAAGGCGCGCTCGCATCTGACCAATGGCGGCGCGGTCGTAGCGCGCGAGGATCTAGGGCTCGAAGCTGCATGGTGGGCGCAATTGCCCGGTAATTTTCGCTATCGGGCCCGTTCCGGTGCGATTACCTCTCGGAATTTTGCAGCACTTTCTCCGTTTCATTCCTATCCTATGGGTAGGAAGGACGGCAACGAATGGGGACCGGCCGTCGCCATGCTGAAGACGGCGTCGGGCTCGCCGTTCTATTTCAATTTCCACTATGGCGATCTCGGCAACACCTTCGTCTGCGGTCCGTCGGGTGCTGGTAAGACCGTGCTTCTCAATTTCATGCTGTCGCAACTCGAAAAGCATGACCCGCACATGGTCTTCTTCGACAAGGATCGTGGCGCCGACCTCTTCGTCCGGGCTGCCGGTGGCACCTATTTGCCGCTTAAGAATGGGCTGCCGACCGGATGTGCACCGCTGAAATCCTTGGAGCTGACACCGGAGAACAAGATATTCCTGGCACGATTTATCGCCAAGCTAGCCGGCGCGGCAGTGCGCGATTTTTCGGCCAGCGATGTCAGCGATATCGCGTTGGCGATCGATGGCCTTGCCGATCTGCCGAAAGATCAGCGCACGATCGGCGCTTTGCGCACCTTTCTCAACAATACCGATCCGGAAGGGATCGCCGCGCGCCTGCGTCGGTGGGAAAGAGGCGGGCCGCTTGGTTGGGTCTTCGACAACGAGGCCGATGAGATCGGTATTGGCGCCAAATTTCTCGGCTACGACATGACCGATTTTCTCGACAATGAGGAAATCCGTAATCCCTTGATGGCTTATCTTTTCTACCGTGTCGAACAGTTGATCGATGGCCGACGGATCATCATCGTTATCGACGAGTTCTGGAAGGCGTTGCAAGACGAGAGCTTTCTTGATCTTGCCCAGAACAAGCTCAAGACTATTCGCAAGCAGAACGGCCTTATGCTGTTTGCCACGCAAAGCCCGCGGGACGCCATCAACTCACCGATCGCGCATACGATCATCGAGCAGTGCCCAACACAGGTTTTCCTGCCGAATTCCCGCGGTGATCGAGACGACTATGTCGGTGGCTTCAAGCTCACCGAACGCGAATTCGAGCTGGTTGCCCGCGAGCTCTCCGCCGAAAGCCGACGCTTCATCGTTAAACAGGGTCACAACAGCGTTGTCGCCGAACTCGATCTCAACGGCTTCGACGATGAGCTCGCAATCCTCTCCGGGCGAACGGCAAACGTGGAACTTGCCGAGGCGATCCGCTCGGAGCTTAGCGATGACCGGGACGAATGGCTGCGGATATTCCAACAGAGAAGGAGTGCAAGCTGATGGCGCAGAGCAGAATGATTCCCATGACAGCGATAGTACTGTTCCTTTCCTCCTACGCCGCCGACGCGCAGGGTATCCCCGTCATCGACCAGACGGCGATTGCCAAGCAGATCGAAAGCATAACCCAACTGAAATCGCAGCTCGATGCGCTGAACCAGCAACTACAGCAGGCTCAGCAGCTCTACGGTTCGCTAAACAAGCTGACCAATATGGCCGACGTCGCCAGCCTGCTGAACGATCCGTCGATCCGCAAGGCATTGCCAGGGGACTTTTCTGCCGTCGAAGGCCTGCTCAAGGGCTCAGGTTCAGGCACGCTTGGCGATGCCGCCTCAAAGTTCTTAACCGACAATTCGACCTACAAAACGAGCGCCAATGACTTTTATGCCCAGGAACTGTCGCGTCTTCAGAACAAGAATGCAGGGCAGATGAGCCTCGGCCAGCAAATCTACGACGCCGCGACCAAGCGGATCGACGGGATTGATCAATTGCGCCAGCAGATTTCTTCGGCGAGCGACGCCAAGGACATTGCCGATCTGCAGGCGCGGCTGCAGGCCGAAACGGCCTTTCTCCAGACCGATATGCTCAGGATGCAGGGGTTACAGATGGTGCAGCAGGCCGAGGTTCAGGTCGATGAACAGCGCAAGGCCGAGGATTGGCGCAAGCGCATGGATACAATGGGAGCGGCCCTTCAATGAAGTTTCTTGTTTTCTTCACGCTCGGTGTCTCTTTGTTCGGCTGCTCGAAGCAGCCCGAGCGTACCTATTCGGTCGATGAGCTGGTGGCCAACCAGACGCTGCTATCGGATCTCATCGCCAAATGCAAAAGCAATCCCGGTGAGTTGCGAGCGACGCCGAATTGCGTGAATGCCGAGGCCGCGGACAGAAAGTCACTCCTCCTTGGCATAGACAAAGCACCCGGAGGTTGAGGCATGTATCAGATCTTTGCCTTCGTCGATGGGCAGTTCAAGGCGCCGCTGGAGAATTTCATATCGTCAGGTACGTCGAATATCGCCAGCTGGGTCACCGGCCCATTGACGGCAGCATTGACACTTTATGTCATCCTCTATGGCTTCCTGATCCTGCGTGGATCGGTCCACGAGCCGATCATGGATTTCGCCTTCCGCGCAATGAAGCTTGCCATCATCCTGATGCTGGTCACGAACGCTGGCGAGTACCAGACTTATATCGGCAGTATCTTCTTCGACACATTGCCCAAGGAGATTTCGCAGGCGTTGAACTCCGGCACGATACCAAGCGCCTCGACCTTCGACAGCCTGCTGGACAAGGGTCAGAAATGCGCGCGTGAGATCTGGTCACGCGCCTCATGGGGTGTCGATATCGTTACCGGTCTCGGTGGCATGCTGGTCATCTTGGCAAGCTTCGTGGTTGCCGCGATCGGTTATATCGTCTCGCTCTATGCCCGTCTGGCACTGGCGATCGTGCTTGCTATCGGACCGATTTTCGTAGCGCTCGCCATGTTCCGCTCGACACGCCGCTTTACCGAAGCCTGGATCGGGCAACTCGCCAACTTCGTGATCCTGCAGGTACTGGTCGTGGCGGTTGGCTCGCTGCTCATTACTTGTATCGATTCCACCTTCACAATGATCGAGAGCTACAGCGACGTACTCATGCGACCCGTTGCGCTCGGTGCCATTTGCCTTGCCTCCCTCTACGTCTTTTATCAGCTTCCAGGCATCGCATCGGCACTTGCCGCGGGCGGGGCGTCGCTCACCTACGGCTATGGCGCGGCACGCGACGCGCATGAAGGCACGCTTGCCCGAGGTGCTACCTACATGGCGCGAGCGACCGGTCGGGGTGCACGTGCCCTTGGCCGCAGCTTTCGTTCCGAAAGAACCGACTGATGTGGAACTTCAAGCAAACAACAAAATGGCTGGTTCAGAATGATCCGAATATTCGTGCTTTTTTGCGTGGCGTCAACGCTCGGCGGCTGCGCGTCACTTTCCTATCCCCTGCCCAAATGCGACGGCTATTCGCGCCGACCACTCAATCGCGCTATGTGGCAATGGGACGGCGATAGTCGGTCCATGCCGCAACCTCCTAACTCTTCACCAGCACTGTCCGGCGGCAAGCCACCTGCCTATGTCGAGGCAGAGCCGGATATCGTTCCCGCCGCCTTCGCGCATTTCGATGTCGGCAATTCCTATCGTCCATGCGGAGGGCCGCGGTGATGGTGACGACGGACAGTCTCAAGGCTTATTTCGACAAGGCCCGGCGGTTCGATCAGGACCGCATGATCCAGATGGAGCGTTCGGTTCGGATTGCCTGGTTCGTAGCCACCGGGGCCGGTGTTCTTGCGGCGATTTCGACCGTAGCTATCGCAGGCTTGACACCGCTGAAGACGGTCGAGCCCTTTGTCGTGAGAGTCGACAATGCCACCGGCATTGTCGATGTCGTTTCGGCACTCACGTCGACCGCTGGCACCTACGACGAAGCGGTGACCAAATATTTTGCCGCCCGCTATGTTCGTGCCCGCGAGAGTTATGTCTGGAGCGAGGCGGAGGAGAATTTTCGCACGGTTTCGCTACTCTCAACGGCGCCGGAACAGACCCGCTTTGCCGCGATTTATCGCGGCGGCAATCCGGATTCCCCGCAAAATATCTACGGCCGCGGTGCCACATCGCGGATCAGCATTGTTTCCATCTCGCTGATCAACGCCAAGGTAGTCTCCGTTCGTTATATGCGCACCATTACCCGCGGCGACGAGACCCATACGACCCATTGGGTAGCAACGCTTACCTTCGCCTATGTGAACGCTCCAATGTCCTCGACCGATCGGCTGGTCAATCCGCTCGGCTTCGTCGTCAGCGACTATCGATCCGATCCGGAGGCCATCAATTGAAATATCTGAAACGTCATTGTTTGATCGCTCTGTTGCTGACCGCCGGCTGGTCATCGGTAACCCTTGCGCTGGAAACGCCGCGCGGTGCGCCCCAGGACAGCCGCATCCGCTTCGTCGACTATCAGCCTTATAATATCACCAGGGTCGTAGGCTCGTTGCGTTCCTCCGTCCAGGTGGAGTTTGCCGCCGATGAGGAAATCGCCCATGTGGCGCTTGGTAACACGGTCGCCTGGGAAGTGGCACCAGCCGGCAATATCCTCTTCCTGAAGGCGCGAGAGAACCAGCCGGTCACGAACATCTCGGTGGTGACGACGCGCCGCGATGGTTCGACGCGCAGTTACCAGATGGAGCTGACGGTCCGCGACGGTCCGGTCGCCGGCGGCCAGGACACCTATTTCTACGTCAAATACCGCTATCCTGCCGATGACGCGGAACGCCGGCGCCAGGAGGCAACTGCACGAGCGCGGGCGGCGCAAGCGGGACAAGCCGACACGGTACTGGCTTTGCATGAGCAAATTGGGCCGCGCAACTGGCGCTATACGGCGCAAGGGTCGGCGACGCTTGAGCCGCAGGCCGTTTATGACAACGGCAAGATCACCACCTTCGCCTTCACCGGCAATCAGGAAATGCCGGCAATCTATATGGAAAACTCCGACGGCACGGAGAGCCTGGTGCCAAAGTCGGTGGATGGCGATCTCGTGCTCGCTCATGCGATCAGCCGCAAGTTTATCCTGCGGCGGGGAGGGGACGTGCTCTGCATCTTCAACGAAGCCTACGATCCAGTGGGCATCGATCCCGACACCAATACGACATCGCCTTCGGTGGAGCGTGTCATGAAAGCGCAGGCGGCAAGTGCCGCAACAGGAGGCGGTCATGGCGGATGAGACGGAAGACCGTATCCCAGGTGAACGCGCCGAGACGGATGTCAACCCGCGAACTGAGGCCAGTCCATTCCTGAAGCGCGGCGCCGTGGTTCTGGCGATGATCGCCTTTGTTGGATTTTCGCTGTGGTCGATGCGTGACGGGCAAAAGGCCGAGCCAACCCAGCCCGAACATGTCGTCATTCGCCAGACGGCCGACTTCGAGCCGGCGAAGGAAGAGGTAAAGACGGCTGCACCGCTTCCCCAGGTGCTGTTACCAACGCCTGCGCCAAAGGAGCAGGCCACACCCGCCGAGGACACTTTGCTGGACTCCGCCCGCCGCGCGCCGGTGATGGCCTATAATGGACAGCAGTCCTCATCGCAGCGCCGTGACACTGCAGCTGCCGTGTCGCAAGACCCCGGCTCCAATTATCTACCTGTTCCGGGCAGCCTTGGGGGCTCCCAACCTGAAACCGAGGATCAGCGTTTCACCAGGATGTTGACGCCGACCCATCTGGAAGGGTCACGCGCCGGCACGCTCGGCAATCGCGACTTCATCGTAGCGATGGGAACTTCCATTCCCTGCGTGCTGGAGACGGCGCTCGCCTCCGACCAGCCGGGCTTCGCCAGCTGCGTCATCAACCGCGATGTGATTTCCGACAACGGCCGCGTGGTTCTCATGGAGAAAGGAACCCAGATCGTCGGAGAATATCGAGGCGGCTTGAACCGCGGCCAGAAGCGTCTGTTCGTGCTTTGGAACCGGGCAAAGACGCCAAAAGGTGTGATTATCACGCTCGCCTCGCCCGCAACCGATGCACTCGGGCGGGCGGGCATGGATGGCTATGTCGACACGCATTGGTGGGAGCGCTTCGGTAGCGCCATCCTGCTCTCCATCGTTGGCGATGCGACGACCTATGCCGGGAGCCGGCTGCAGGATAGTGACGTTCAAGCGCAAAATACGACGACGGCTGGCCAGCAGGCAGCAGCGACCGCCGTCGAGCAATCTATCAATATTGTGCCGACATTGACAAAGCATCAGGGCGAACTTGTCTCGATCTTTGTCGCCCGCGATCTCGATTTTTCCGGCGTCTATAGCCTGCGTGTCACCGAACCCCGCAACAGGATCCTCGATCGGGCGGTATTGGGGGATTTCAGGCCCCGATCGACGCTTGTCACGAAGTAGGGGGGAAGATGGCGGAAGCTTCAGATGCTGGTGTCGTGCGTGAATTGCTTTTGCCACTGTCTCGCTTCCTAAAGGATACGTCGCTCTATGAGATCGTCATCAACCGCCCGGGTGAAGTCCTGACCGAGGGAACGGAGGGATGGCAGCACCATGCGCTGCCGGATCTTAGCTTCGAGAAGCTCATGCGTCTGGCCCGGGCCATTGCAAGCTATTCGAACCAGGCAATCGACGAGGTCCGGCCGGTCTTGTCGGCCACCTTGCCAGATGAAGAGCGGATTCAGGTCGTTGTTCCGCCGGCAACGACCAAGGGCACGGTCAGCGTCACGATCAGAAAGCCGTCGTCAGTGACGCTGACGTTGGATGATCTCGAAGAGGGTGGATTATTTTCCAATGTCTCCTCGCTGAACCGTTATGTCGAATCCTCCGATGCGAAGTTGGACAAGATCCTTAAGGCAGGCAATTACGCGACGTTTCTGCGTGCGGCGGTTCTTGCGCGCAAGAACATCATCATCTCGGGCGCGACCGGATCGGGCAAGACCACCCTGTCGAAGGCATTGATCCGGCATATCCCGGAGCATGAGCGGATTATCTCGATCGAGGATACGCCGGAGCTGATCATCCCGCAGCCCAATCACGTCAGGCTTTTCTATTCGAAAGGAGGGCAGGGGCTGGCGAAAATCAGCGCGAAAGACCTGCTCGAATCGTGCCTTAGGATGCGACCCGATCGCATTCTTTTACAGGAGCTGCGCGACGGTTCGGCCTTCTACTACATCCGCAATGTCAATTCAGGACACCCTGGATCGATCACAACGGTGCATGCCGATTCTGCGGCGCTAGCATTCGAGCAACTGACGTTGCTCGTGAAAGAGTCGGAAGGAGGTCGCGACCTCGAGCGCAACGATGTTCGTAGTTTGCTCAAGGTCGCAATCGATATCATTGTCCAGTGCAAGCGGATCGACGGGCGGTTTCGGGTGAACGAGATTTACTTTGAGCCATGATCGAGCGCAGAGATGTTTAGTCCCGGCATTTTACTTTGTTCACTTCAGCCGCGGTTCGTTGTGAACGGCAAAATGGCTGAAAAGGACATGAAACTTAACAGCCGCACTCGCCTTTCGAAACGACGACATCACAATCAATGCCTCCGGAAGGGCGAACCATCCTACATTCGATCGTGGGGTGCTCTGTGTTGCTATCGAGGCTCTCGTGCAACTGTCATGATCAAGTTCCCACCGCCGCATCTTTCCTTTCCACCTTCGACATCGCCAAATACTCGCCCTTCAGCCGCATGTGACACCAGCAGGCGAAGGCGGAGCTGGCGAAGGCCAGGCTTTCGCCGATAGCCAGGCGGTTGTTGGAGTTGCTGAGCAGCGTCAGTGAGAAGAAGAACAGGCAGACGGAATAGGCGTGCCAGGCGGCGCGGGGGATGATGGCGGCCTTGTAGGCGCGCCAGACCGCCCGGATGAAGATCGCGAGCATAAAGGCCATTATGGCGGCGCCGAACAGGCCGTAGCGCACCAGGATTTCCAGATAGCCGTTGTGCAGCAGCGTATACTGGATATGCGAATAACGCGTCTGATACCAGCGCTCCAGCCAGCGGTTGCCCCAGCCAAAGACCGGTGCGGAGGAGAAGACTTCCCAGCTGTTCGACCAGAGCTGCAGCCGCTCGTCCATCGGTACCGGCGTGTCGGTGGAACCGATGGTGCTTGTCACTGTGCCACCCAGGTCATGACCGCCGGTGACGCTTTCCAGCATGGCGATGGTCGCCGACACGGTCGGGCCGGCCGTCTTGTCGAGATTATGGCGCGCGGTGTAGATGCCGGCGACGAGCAGGACCGCGGCAACGGCGATGACGATGGTACCGAGCTTCAGGCGCAGATAGCTCAGAGCCACCAGCGCCAGTAGCGGCAGGGTGATGCTGAGTGCCAGCCAGACGCCTTTCGACTTGGCGCCATAGATCGCGATGAAACAGAGACCGACGATGAAGGGCGAAACGATATAAGCAAAGCGCGCGATCCTGCGGTCGCTCGACTTGTCCGTCAGATAGTGCAGCAGCCAGAACAGCGTGAAGATCACGATCATGCCGCAGGCGACGGCGCCGTGGATCTGGTTGTTCATGATCAGTGGCTTTACGGTTTCGCCGGCAAAAACCTCACGGAAATGCTGCGTGGCAATCAGCATCGCGAGGGTCGCGGCGAAATAGGCGGCGATGATCTTTTCGAACAGCGGTTCGTAGAGCAGGACCGCAACGCCGAGGATCGGGAAGAAGAAGGGAAAGGCATAAAGCCAGTCGGAGGCGCCGATATCGTGTTCGGGCGTCAGCCAATAGGTGATGCCGAAGCGGGTCATGACATAGGCACCCCAGCCCATGCACAACCAGCCGATCCAATCGGTGCGGGGCCGCACCGGTGCCTTCAGATAGTAATAGAGCGCGATCAACGAGAGCAGGGCGACGGCATAGCGGTAGGCGTCGCTTTCCACGAGCGTAGCGGATGCGACGAGAATCCAGAGCAGGCTCCCAAAGATCGCCACCGGCTGCGCCATGATGCCTGTGGTCATCTTGCCGGCGATAGCCCCGGCTGCGGGATCAGCATGCGGTTTCTTCGCGCGCAAGTCGTCCAATGGTATCTCCGCCTTCGTCCACGTTCGATTCGTCTGGTATGCCGGAGCATTCACGACAGCCAGTAGGGCTGTAAAGGGGCATGAATACGGCATTTCGGCGGTCTTGCACCTGCCATGCCTTTTTCTGCCCGAGTCTTGTTAATGGGTCACACCATCGCTGCGAACGACTTTCAGTGCCGTTAGGATGATGATCTTGAGGTCGAAGAAGAAGGAACGCCGCTGTAGATAGTCCTCGTCCAGCGCCACTTTTTGCGGGATCGGCAGCTCGTCGCGGCCGTTGACCTGCGCCCAGCCGGTGAGACCCGGCAGCAGGGCGTCGACGCCGCGCTCGGTGCGTAGAGCAATCAGGTCATGCTGGTTGAAGAGAGCCGGGCGAGGGCCGACAATGCTCATTTCGCCCTTCAGGATGCACCACAGCTGCGGCAGCTCGTCCAGGCTGGACTTGCGCAGGAAGGAGCCGATCGGCGTCAGATAGGCGTCGGCATCCTTCAGGAGGTGCGTCGCGACCGCGGGCGTGTCGGTCCGCATGCTGCGAAACTTCGGCATGTGGAAGATCTGGTTTCGTCGGCCGACCCGGTTCGACCAGTAAAGAATGGGGCCGGGGGAGGTCAGCCGCACGGCGACCGCGACGATCAGGATCGGGATGGAAAAGACGACGACAGCCGCAAAGGCGGCGAGGAAGTCGAAAAGGCGCTTGGCGATCGTATAGGGCATCGTCTCTGATGGTTTTACCGGCGCTGGTTTCGCAGCGTCGGTGATGGTTTCTGCGCTGTCCATGTCATATCAGGCATTTCTGCACAATCGTTCGGAGCACGAATTTTGCTGGGCTTGTCCCGCAAGGGCGCCTTGTTTCTCAGGAAGATAATGTGCGAAGCATGGCCTGAGCGGACGCATGGGCGTCATTGAGGGACGATGGGCGCATGATCCTGGTTACGGGTGCAACGGGTTTTGTCGGGCAGGCGCTTTGTGCCGAGCTTGCCAGGCGACAAATGGATTATCGTCCGGTCAGCCGTGCACCAAAGCCGGGTTTCGTAGCCATGGGCACGTTCGACGGTGCGACCGATTGGGCGAGAGCGCTTGCGGGCGTCGAAACCGTCGTGCATCTGGCGGCGCGCGTTCACGTGATGAACGATACTTCGTCCGATCCGCTCGCCGCCTTTCGCGCCGCCAATGTCGATGCCACGGTCAATCTGGCCCGTCAGGCCGCACGGGCTGGCGTCAAGCGCTTCATCTTCCTGAGCTCGATCAAGGTCAATGGCGAGGCGACGGTGCTAGGTCGTCCGTTTAGGGCGTCCGATATGCCGCATCCCGAGGATCCCTATGGCCAGTCGAAGCGGGAGGCGGAGGAGGCGCTCCTTGCCATCGGTGCTGAGACAGGCATGGAGATCGTCGTCATCCGCCCGCCGCTGGTCTACGGGCCGGGCGTGAAGGCGAATTTTGCGAGCCTGATGAAATGGGCTGGGCGGCCGTTTCCCTGGCCTTTCGGGCTTGTCACCAACCGCAGATCGCTGGTTTTTGTCGGCAATCTCGTCGATTTCATCCTGCTCTCGGCACATCATCCCGCAGCCGGAAATCGGGTGTTCCTGATCAGCGACGGTGCTGATCTTTCCATTGGTGAATTGATCGGCAAGCTTTCTACGGCAATGGGGCGGAAAGCTCTGCTGCTGCCGATCCCGCCGCGTCTGCTGGAAGGGCTGGCGGCGCTGCTCGGGCGTCGTGCGGCGGCACAGCGCCTTCTCGGTTCGCTGCAGGTTGATATCGGCGAAACAATGGCGATCACCGGCTGGTCACCGCCCTATTCGGTCGATGAGGGGCTGCGGCTGGCGGTCGCTGCTTCGCCTGGCGACCGCTAAGCGCTGCTTACAGGCTCCACACGGCGTGCCCGTCGAGCCGCGGATTGTCGCGTTCCAGCGCCGCTTTCACGTCGACCACCACGCCGTTCTCGCCCAGGAGGTTGAGAATTTCCGCTGCATCATCGGCAAGATAGGATTTGTGCGGTACAGCCAGCACGATCGCGTCGAGTTCGCCGAAGTCTTCGAGCGCCGCCAGCCGCACGTCATATTCCTCTTCTGCCTCCTCATGGCTGGCCATGGGGTCGTGCACCTGTGGCTTGATGCCGAACTGGTGCAGCTCGCGGATGATGTCGGGGACGCGGCTGTTGCGCAGATCCGGCACGTTTTCCTTGAAGGTCAGGCCGAAAATGCCGATGCGGGCGCCGTTGATCGGCTTTTGCGCCGAAACCAGCATCTTGATCAGCTTCTGGGCGATGAAGGCGCCCATGCCGTCATTGATGCGGCGGCCGGAGAGGATGACTTCGGGGTGGTAGCCGAGTTCCTCGGCCTTGGCGGTGAGATAATAGGGGTCGACGCCGATGCAATGGCCGCCGACGAGGCCCGGCGTAAATGGCAGGAAATTCCATTTCGTCCGCGCCGCCTTCAGGACGTCGGCGGTGCGGATATCCATCTTTTCGAAGATGATCGAGAGCTCGTTCATCAGGGCAATGTTGAGGTCGCGCTGGGTATTTTCGATGACTTTAGCGGCCTCCGCCACCTTGATGCTGGGCGCCTTATGGATGCCGGCCTCGACCACCGTGCCATAAACAGCGGCGATCCTCTCCAGCGTCTCCTCGCTGTCGCCGGCGACCACCTTCACGATGCGCTCGAAGGTGTGCTCCTTGTCGCCGGGGTTGATCCGCTCCGGCGAATAGCCGAGGTGGAAATCCTCGCCCTGGCGCAGGCCGGAGACTTCGGCGAGCACGGGGCCGCAGACGTCCTCGGTGACGCCGGGATAGACGGTTGATTCATAGACGACGATGCCGCCCTTCTTTAGGGCCTTGCCGACGGTGCGCGAGGCGGAAATCATCGGGCGCAGATCCGGCTGCCGGTTGCGATCGATCGGTGTCGGAACGGCGACGATGAAGATGTCGCGGTCGCGCAAGTCTTCGATGTCGCTGCTGATGCGCAGCCCGCTTTCCCTCAGACGCTCCGGCGAGACCTCGCGCGTGTCGTCCTCGCCCGCTTTCAGGGCCGCGACGCGGGACGCCTTGATATCGAAACCGACGACATCGGGAAATTTTCCGGCCAGGGCAATCGCGACGGGCAGCCCGACATAACCCAGGCCGATCACGGCAATTTTTTCGCTCAACACACTCTACCTCGAACAATCGACCTGAATTAGCGCATATCCGAGCCGCGTGTCAGCGCAAATCTTTGCAGTACCGTGCCAATTCAGGTGCATGTCAGATCAATGTGAATATCAGGCGGAGGCTTTGCAATAGGCGGATCCGCGAAGCGCTGCCGTATGTCGCCCGGCACCTTGAGGCGGCCGAATAAAATGGAGGCCCCAGGTGTTTGCTGCTCGTTCCTCCCAAGGAGATCTTAAATCATGAGCAATTTCAATAGGGCTACCGCAGACGAGCGCGCAACCCACTATGACGCCTTCACCATTGCGCTGCACTGGCTGACCGCACTCCTGGTGCTGACGCTGTTTGTGATGGCGCAGGTCTGGGATTTTGCCGATCGCGGCACGCCCCTGCGTCTGGGGCTGATTTCGCTACATGTCTCGCTCGGCATCCTGCTTGCCGTCGTCCTTGTCCTGCGCATCGTCTGGCGCCTCATGACGTATCGGCGCACGGCGCCCGCCGTCTCCGGGCTTCAGCACGTGGCCTCTACCCTCGTGCACCTCGTTCTCTATGCGCTGATGATCTCGCAGGTGTCCTATGGGTTCCTGATGCGCTGGGCGTCTGCGAGCGACCCGGAATTCTTCGGTCTGTTTTCCATCCCGCCCTTTGTCATCGTCGATCCGGCAATGCGGCGTCTGTTCAGCGAACTGCACAGCGCCACTGCCTGGGCCATTATCGCCATAGCCGGCATTCATGCCGCGGCCGCCCTCGTGCATCATTATGTGCTCCGCGACCGTGTACTTGCGCGGATGATGCCGGCGCGCTGATAGGTGCTTTTGGTCGCATCTATCGAAACTTTTTGCTCGCATGCCTATTTAGTATCCTGAGACATGTTTTCTCGGAATGCGTGGTTCGTTATGCGTAACAAATATCTGAAGCAATTATATGCCCGACGTACGGAGCTGGAATCCAAGCTCGAACTGTATATAGCGCGCTATTGTTTCGGCGACGGAGAGGTCGAGGACGGCACCGAAGCGGATCTGAAAGAGAGGATCCGCGAGATATCCGACGAGATCGCCGTGCTGGAACAGGGACATAATAGCTAGACATCATCTTCGTTTCCGCGTGATAAGGATTCATACTCTCTGATGGATCGCAGCGGAGACGAGGTTGTCGATGAAGCCGAGCCTGCCCACCCTTCTGAGCATTAATGGCGGCTATGTCGACACCGCCGGCTTTCTGGCCCTGCATGGCCTGTTTACCGCCCATGTCACTGGTAACTTCGTTACCTTCGCCGCCGCGATGGTGCTGGGAACCTCGGGCGCTGCAGCCAAGCTGCTGGCGCTGCCGGTCTTCTGCATGGTCGTGATCCTTGCCCGTCTGCTCGGCGGCGAGCTGTCTCGGCGCAATTTGCCGGTGTTGCCGGTGATCCTGATGCTGAATTTCCTGCTATTGGCGCTTGCCGCTGTCTTTACCCTTGGCTTCGGCCCGTTTGTCAGCGGCGACGGCTGGCAGGCGATCCTGACGGGAATGACCCTGGTGTCGGCGATGGCCGTTCAGAACGCCTTGCACCGCGTTCATCTCGGAACGGCGCCGCCAACGACGATGATGACAGGGACGACGACGCAGATCATGATCGATATCGCCGATCTCCTGCGCGGGGTAGAACCCGAGGCGAAGGCCGCCGCCAAGGCGAGACTTGGCCGGATGGGGGCGACGCTTGGCGGCTTTGTCTTTGGCTGTGCCGCGGCGGCCCTGCTTTTCTTGTTGATCGGCGTCGCATGTTTCATCGTGCCGCCGGTTCTGGCACTCGCTGGAATTCTGTTGCATGCAGGCAGGGTGGCGGCAAGGCCGGTTTAGGCATTGCTCTGTCTATCTACCATTGCCTGACTATTATTCGGCCGAGCACGAAATGTTCAACGCGCGAATGTGCATTCGTGTCCTATGTGTGCTGGCGTTGTCTTTATGGCATTGCGTCACGGATATGAGCCTATTTCTGCGATGCCAGACACAAATTCAATCAACCGCCACAGCCAACATAGCCGGCGTAGCAGGCTTGAACCACTCGACGTGCCGAGGCGAAAATATCGTTGTCGTCGCCGGCCATCTATATGCCGCGAAAAATAGTGTCGTAGTGATCACCACCGCTGACGCAATGTCCTCAGAAGCATTAGGCTCGATCGTCACTTCACCGTCACGCTAGACCGTCGCCTTCTGAGTTGGTCACGCGCGCGTCGGCCCGGAATGCTTCCATTCCGATCTCATGTAGTTGACGATATTGCGCCGTACCTAGCGGAATCCGGCTTGCCTCGATCAGAGCGCCGAGCAGGAATGCGCGATCGGCTTTTCTCAAGCCAGCCTTGATGATCAATCCGCCGAAGATGATCTTGTCGCGCGTTTCGCGCTTGCGATCGTTTGTCATGTCACGCTGCCGCCTTCGTTCGAGAAATAAAATTCGTTGATGAAGCCTCTTAAGCGGATGCGCCGGTCGCCCTTTTTTCGTCATCGCGAAATCGCGCCGCGATCTCGGCAAAGGCGGTGTTGAGCTCGGCGTCGGGAATGTCCAGTTCGGCGAGGCCGGCTTTCAGTGCCGCGCGAACAAAGCGTTCGTTGGCCTTCGCGACCATGTTCTCGCGTTTCTCCTTGAGCAGTTCGATCTGTGTGTCGATCTCGGAGACCGTGGTTTTTGCACGCATGGCTGTCCTTTCTTTCATCAGGGTCGAGTTTGATGGCATCTTTTATACTAATTTAAATACGGTAGTCAAATCAGGTCGAATAATGTAGGAAAATGGAATGCATCTTTGAAAATCGGCCAATTCATAGGTCTTGTCGCCAAATACCTCGATATCTGCCGCGGTATCGATGTGCTTTAAATAAGGGAGTCAAATTTGGCTATTATGTTTTTGAGAGTGAAATCGATTAGCCGCGGAGCGGGACACAACGTCGTCTCGGCTGCTGCCTATCGTCATCGCGCCAAGATGATGGATGAACAGGTGGGTACTAAGTTCCGCTACACCGCAGGGGCGGACGAACTCGTCCATGAGGAACTCGCTCTGCCTGACGACACGCCGGCATGGTTGCGAATTGCGATCGACGGACGATCGGTTGCCGGCGCCAGCGAAGCGCTTTGGAATGCGGTCGATTATTTCGAGACCCGGCGTAATGCACAGTTGGCCCGCGAGATCATCCTTGCGCTTCCAAACGAGCTCAGCAGGAAGGAGAATATCGCCCTGGTGCGCGACTTCGTTCGCGAGAATTTGGTGTCGCGCGGGATGGTGGCCGACTGGGTTTATCACGACAAGAAGGGTAATCCGCACGTCCACGTCATGACCACGCTACGTCCACTGACAGCGGACGGATTCGGGCCGAAGGGAGTCGCTGTCGTCGACGACAGCGGTGAGCCATTGCGCCTCAAAACCCCCGACATGCCGAAAGGAAAAAACATTTACCGTCCGTGGGCGGGCAACAAGGCAACGATGGAGGAGTGGAAGCTTGCCTGGGCTGAAACGGTAACGCACCATCTGGCACTTGCCGGTCACGATATCCGCATAGACGGCCGCTCCTACGAGGAGCAGGGGTTGCGGGGAATGGGGCAGCGCCATCTCGATCCTGTCCGTACGGCGCGTCTACGCAAAGGTGCCGATGTCTATTTCGCCCCGGCAGCATTGGCGCAGCGTTACGAGAGGGCGGATCGTCTCGCCGCCGACCCCGGCCTACTGCTTAGGCAACTCAGCAACGAGCGCTCGACTTTCGATGAAACCGAGATCGCCCGCGCCCTGCACCGCTATGTTGATGATCCAATCGTCTTTGCCAATATCCGCGCGAAACTGATGGCGTCGGATGATTTGGTGATGCTGCGGCCGCAGCAGATGAGTGCGGAAACTGGTGGGGTCGAGCAGCCGGCAGTCTTCACTACGCGCGCGACGATCAGGACCGAATTCCATATGGCGCGGTCGGCATTCAACCTCTCGAACATCGGTGGCTTCGCGGTATCGTCATCCCAAGTTGATGCCGCGATGGTTGAATTTGAAGCAACACTCGGCAAGGTCATCCGCCTGGACGCCGAACAGGTGGATGCGGTCCGGTATATCACAGCTGACAGCGGCATTGTCGCAGTCGTCGGTATTGCGGGTGCTGGCAAATCGACATTGCTGAGTGTGGCACGCATCGCTTGGGAAGGAGAAGGCAGACGCGTCCTCGGAGCAGCGCTCGCCGGTAAGGCGGCGGCGGCATTGAATGATAGCTCCGGGATCCGCTCGCGTACGATTGCCGCTTGGGAGCTTGCCTGGGAAAACGAACATGACCTGCTGCAGAAGGGCGACGTGTTGGTTCTAGACGAAGCTGGCATGGTGTCGTCGGAACAGATGGCGCGTCTTCTCAAACGCGTCGAGGATGCCGGCGCGAAAGCGGTTCTTGTCGGCGACGCGATGCAACTCCAGCCGATCCGGGCGGGAGCTTCCTTCCGTGCCATCGTCGAGCGCATCGGCTTTGTCGAATTGGTCGGCGTTCGCCGCCAGAGACACGAATGGGCTCGAGATGCATCTCGTCTGTTTGCCCGTGGAAAGGTCGAGGAAGCCTTGAGTGTCTATAGCGCCCATGGCCATCTCCTCGAAAGTGACACGCGGAACGATGCGGTTCAACGGATCGTCTCCGACTGGGCCAACGCTCGCAATGATGCCATTGCCAAGGCAGAGGTTGAAGGTCGTAAGTTGCGTGGCGACGAGTTGATGGTTCTCGCCCACACCAATAGCGATGTGAGACGCCTCAACGACGCGATCCGCGCAGTTATGTTGCACCAGGATGTGCTCGGGGAGGGTCGGTCGTTTCGCACCGAGCGCGGCAGACGTGATTTCTCCGTGGGCGACCGGATCATCTTTCTGGAAAATGCGCGGTTCGTCGAACCCAGGGCCTCTCATCTAACTGTTCAGCATGTCAAGAACGGCATGTTTGGAACGGTGATATCGACAGCGGATCGGGGTGGAAAACCATTCCTTTTCGTTCGGTTGGATAATGGTCGGGACGTCATGTTTGCGGAAGACACTTATCGCAATGTTGACCATGGCTACGCCGCAACGATTCACAAGACCCAAGGATCGACCTTCGACCGCGCTTTCGTGCTGGCAAGCGGGATGATGGACCGACACCTGACCTATGTTGCCATGACGCGTCATCGCGAGCGTGTCGATCTTTATGCGGCAATGGAAGATTTTCAGCCAAAGTTGGAATGGGGCAAGACGGCACGTGTCGAACATGCCGCCGGCATCACCGGCGAGCTTGTTGAAACCGGGCTTGCGACGTTTCGCAAGCAGGACGATGCCGGTCCTTCTCCTTATGTTGACGTCAAAACGGGCGATGGAACCACGCATCGCCTTTGGGGCGTCAGTCTGCCCAAGGCGCTTGAGGATGCCGGCGTGAGGATCGGCGATACCGCGACCCTGCGCAAGGATGGAACCGAAAAAGTTATCGTTAAAGTGCCTGTCATTGATGAGGAAACGGGCGCGAAGCACTTTGAGGATCGTGTTGTCGAACGCAATATCTGGACAGCGTATTCAATTGAAAAGGCCGAGGATCGGATGGAGCAGCTTGCCACCGAACATCACCGGCCGGCGCTCTTTGCGCAACTAGTCGAACGGCTGTCGCGCTCCGGCGAAAAGACGGCGACGCTCGATTTCGAAAATGAGGCGTCTTATCGATCCGTGGCTTTCGACTTCGCTCGGCGGCGCGGCATCGACACCATCGCGGATTATAGTCACGCCGTCGAGGCGCAGACTGAGCGTCTATCCAGTTGGCTTGCCGAACAACGTGATCACGTGGTGCGGCTCTGGCAGCGGGCAAGCGTTGCTTTCGGTATCGCGATCGAAACTCCGGGTCGAAATACCGCTATTCACGCAACACAGCACAAAAACGCATTGCCCGCTTCAATCGCGGATGCTTCCGATCTACTGCCCGCAGTGAAATCCTTTACCCGATCGATTGCGGAAGATGCGCGTCTTGCCCAACTGGCATCTCCTCAATGGAAGGAACGAGAAGCGATCCTGCGTCCGCTGCTTGAGCGAATCTATCGTGAGCCAGATAGAGCGCTTTCCCGTCTGAACGAACAATCATGGAACCTCCCACTGGATCCAGGCATCATGGCGGACCGGTTGTCACGCTCTCCGCAAAGCCTAGGTGCGTTGCAGGGCAGCAACACGCTGATCGACGGCCGCGGTGATCGAGCGAAGAGGGCCGCCGCCTTGGCCGCGGTGCCCGAATTGGCGGCTCTTGCACGGGCGCACGCAACCGAGTTTCGCAAGCAGGCGGATCGGTTCGACGGTCGCGAACGAAGGCGTCGGTTGCGTATGGAGATTGCGGTGCCAGGCCTTTCCGACAATGCGAAAAGGCGACTTGCTGAGGTCGAGGCGGTCCGGCAGAAGAATAGGCAGGAAGCAAACCGCACAGTATTGCGCATTGCCGCGGAGGATCGTTTCGTTGTTCAGGAGATCAAGGCGGTGAGTGAAGCCTTGAGCCGCCGGTTCGGATGGAATGCCTTTACGGAAAAGACTGATCAGCTCGCAGAGCGCGATATCGCGATGGGCATGCCGGAAGCGATTGACAAGGAAAAGCGGACCGAGTTGATCGCGATATTTGCTGCTGTCAAACGCTTCGCCGCCGAGCATCAGCTCGCTGAGCAACGGGATCCTTCCAAGATCGTTGCCGCGGCCACCTCCGACGACCTCAACAGCATACCTGCGATGTTGCCGGCGGTTACAAAATTCAAGGCAAGCCTCGATGAAGAGGCGCGGGTGCGCGTGAGCGAGACTGCGCATTACAAAAAGGCAAGAGCAGCACTCGCTGCCACCGCGTCCGTGATCTGGCGCGACCCCGCAGCCGCCGTGGCGACAATCGAAGATCTGGTGCGCAAGCAGGTCGACCCTGAGCGTATTGCGCGTGCCGTTGCCACAGAACCAACTGC
The DNA here is from genome assembly GCF_000281735.1 of Rhizobium sp. AP16. NCBI lineage: Bacteria > Pseudomonadati > Pseudomonadota > Alphaproteobacteria > Hyphomicrobiales > Rhizobiaceae > Rhizobium > Rhizobium sp. AP16. The sequence goes on from NZ_AJVM01000044.1 coordinate 40,218, forward strand.
CTATGGCCCTCTACGCGGTAGTGGCAGGACGATGGATAGGCTGCTCGCCGGTGGTCGCGAGCGCAGGCAAGCGCTGCAGGCGGTTGACGCAGTTAGTGCTGATATTCACTCTCTCAGTCGATATTACTTGAGCGCTTTTGAGAACGAAAAATCGGCGGTCGTGATCGAGCGGGGGCGGATGGCAGTCCCTATTCCAGCGTTGACAAGAATTGCCCAGACTGAGCTGCGTCACATCACGTCCGAGACGGAGAAGAACCCGCGTGAGTTGGCACGACTGGTCCGGTCGTTGTCACCGGACGTCCGGCAGGAATTTTCTCTTGTCAGCAAGGCACTTGATGCTCGCTTCGGACCGGGTGCAATTTCACGCAACGAGGCTGGCGTTGCCAACATGGTCTCAAAGTCTCAGCAATCGGCCTTCAAAGCCATCCTTGGGCAATTGCGCACAGTTCAGCGTGCCGTCGCCATAGATAGGGCAGAAGAGATTATCGCCGAGCGCCAACGTCGAACGATCAGCCGTGCCCGCGGAGTTGATCGCTGAGAATGTGCGGAGATGTTATAGGGAAACGACAGGCTCATATCCGGGTCCTTTGTCGAGGAGCCGCCTTCGGGTAGTGCAACGGAAGCGAAGATGCGGGTTGTCCGGCTGGTGATGAGTGGTGGCGAGATAGCGACAGGCCTGAATGCCGGTTTTGGATCGGCCTGTTTCTCCCTAAATTTTTCTAGCCTTGCAACTCGTCCAGAGGTCTCTAATTCTAGGCGTCGGATCAAGCACGATCTTGCATGCTTGGGCAGTACATCGTTGAGAAGGGATGACTATGGCAGGGGAAACGGTTCTTGTGGTCGGAGGCGCCGGCTATATCGGCTCGCACACATGTCTGGATCTGGCGAACAAAGGGTTCCAGCCCGTCGTCTACGACAATTTCTCCAACGGTCATCGCGAATTCGTCAAATGGGGTCCGGCCGAAGAAGGCGATATCCGCGACCGGGCGCGCCTCGATGAAGTCCTGGCGAAATACAAGCCGGCCGCCATCCTGCATTTCGCGGCGCTGATCGAGGTGGGCGAATCCGTCAAGGATCCCGTCTCCTTCTATGAAAACAATGTCATTGGCACGCTGACGCTGCTGGCGGCGGCGCAGGCGGCCGGTATCGGCGCCTTCGTCTTCTCCTCTACCTGCGCCACCTATGGCCTGCCGCAGAGCGTGCCGCTCGACGAGAGCCACCGGCAGGTGCCGATCAATCCCTATGGCCGCACCAAATATATCGTCGAGCAGGCGCTCGCCGACTACGATCAGTACAAGGGCCTGCGTTCCGTGGTGCTGCGCTATTTCAACGCTGCCGGCGCCGATTTCGAAGGGCGCATCGGTGAATGGCATACGCCGGAAACCCACGCCATTCCGCTGGCGATCGACGCGGCGCTCGGCCGCCGCCAGGGCTTCAAGGTCTTCGGCAGCGATTACGACACGCGCGACGGCACCTGCGTGCGCGACTATATCCACGTCCTCGATCTTGCGGACGCGCATGTGCGGGCGGTGGAATATCTGCTCAGGGGCGGCGGGTCCGTTGCGCTGAACCTCGGCACAGGCACAGGCACGACGGTTAAGGAACTGCTGGGAGCCATCGAAACTGTGTCGGAACGGCCGTTCCCGGTCGAATATGTCGGCCGGCGCGAGGGTGATTCGACTACGCTGGTCGCCAACAACGACAAGGCTCGCGATATTCTCGGCTGGTCACCGCAATACGATCTGTCGCGGATCATAGAATCCGCCTGGAACTGGCATGCCAAATCCAACCAGCATTGAGTGGCGTCCCTCGGGTAAGCGCCCCAATGTGTTGCTGATATCGGCCGATCAGTGGCGGGGTGATTGCCTCTCCGCTGTCGGCCATGCCAGCGTGAAGACGCCGAATGTCGATGCGTTAGCGCAAGATGGAGTGTTGTTTACCCGGCATTTCGCCGGGACGGCGCCCTGTTCGCCGGCGCGAGCGACGCTTTATACCGGCCTTTATCAGATGAACCATCGCGTTTGCCGCAATGGATCGCCGCTGGATGCCCGGTTCGACAATCTGGCGCTTGCCGCCCGGCGCGGCGGTTACGATCCGACGCTGTTTGGCTATACCGATACGGCTCCCGATCCGCGCGGCATGGATCCGAACGATCCGCATCTGACCACCTATGAAGGTGTGCTCCCCGGCTTCAGTGCCCGCCAACTCCTGCCCGAGCATGAGAAGCAGTGGCTTTCCTGGCTGCGCTCGCGCGGCCATCCGGAAGCGACGAGCCGCGATATCCATATTCCCGTCGGGGCAAAGCCTGGCGAAATTTCCGATGCCGCGCCGGCCTATTCCAAGGATGAGACACAGACGGCCTTTCTCGCCGGCGAATTCATCCGCTGGCTCGGCGAACAGGACGCGCCGTGGTTCGCGCATGTTTCGTTCCTGAGGCCGCATCCGCCGTTTTCAGTGCCGGAACCCTATAATCGCATGTTTACGCCAAGCGACGGACCGGCCTTTGCGCGTGCTGCAAATCGTGAGGCGGAACAGGCGGTTCATCCCCTTCTCGCCTTCGCCTTGCCGCTGATCGGCAAGGACAGCTTCATTTATGGCGGTGAAGGATCTGCGAGCGACTGGACATCAGAGGATCTATCGGCCATCCGCGCCATCTATTACGGCATGATCGCCGAGGTGGACACGCAGCTCGGGCGGATCTGGCAGGCGCTCAAGAATGTCGGAGCCTGGGACGATACGCTGATCATCTTCACCTCCGACCATGCCGAAATGATGGGTGATCACTGGATGCTCGGCAAGGGCGGCTTTTTCGACGGCAGCTATCATGTGCCGCTGGTCATCCGTGATCCCGGCCATCCGGCGGGTGCGGGCCGGCAGGTCGAACGCTTCACCAGTGCCGCCGATATCTTTCCGACTCTCTGCGACCGGCTTGGCCTCGTGCCCGACAATCATCTCGATGGCGGGACACTCGTGCCTTTTCTGGAGGGCGGCGAGCCGGAGGGTTGGCGCGACGCGGCGTTCTGGGAGTTCGATTTCCGCGATATCGCCAAGGGCGAGGCGGAGCGGCATTTCGGGTTGAAGTCAAATGCCTGCAATCTCGCCGTCATCAGGGACGTGCGTTTCAAATACGTGCATTTTGCCGGTCTGCCGCCGCTGCTCTACGATCTGGCGAAGGATCCGATGGAGCTGACCAATGTTGCCGCTGACGCCGATTATGCGGCGGTGCGGCTGGATTATGCCGAAAAGCTGTTGTCCTTGCGGGCGCAGCATCTCGACCAGACGCTTGCCTATACCGAGCTGACAGAAAAAGGGCCGGTTTCACGCCGGCCCTAATCAACGTTCAGCAGCAGTCCATCAAGAGAACGCGCCAAGATAGGTCATCTTGCCGACCGGCAGGCCGCGACTGCGCAGGATGGCGTGTGCGGTCGTGATGTGGAAGAAGAAATTGGGCAGGGCGAAGCTTGCGAGCAGGTTCTCACCGGTGAAGACCATCGTCTTGCCGCCGGGCGAAATCGTCACTTCACGGCTTTCACTGCCCGCCATCGTCTCCGGCGTGATCGTCGCCAGGAAATCCTGTGTCTTTTTCAGGCGTTCGCGCAGTTCGGCAACGGTCGTCTCATTGTCCTCGAAACGCGGCGCCTCGACGCCGGTCAACCGGACAATGGCAAGCTTGGCGCTGTCAGAGGCGCGCTGGAACTGGCCGGAGAGCGGCAGCATGTCATCGATGAGCCGTGCGCCGACAAGCTCTTTTGGGTCGATGCCTTTCTCCGCGGCATAGGTCTCGATAGCATCGAGATAGGTCGCAAGGATCGTAAGACCGCGTTGAAAGACGGGAACTGAGAAGCTGTACATCGAGGGCATGCTGGTTCTCCATTGTCGGCCGGTGGGGGTATTCGGCCCGATAGTATCGGCGTTTTACGCCACTTCGATGTCGATGGAATGTCCGTTCCATCGGATCGAGTGGCTGAGATGTGGGTTCGAACGCCGGCTTTTACAGCCTTTCCCCATCAAAAATTCCGCTATTGCCCTGAGAACTTCGTCTCCGCCGGGACGGTTACAAAATAGTGTTGACGTTTTCCTTGGGAAATGGAATAAATATTCCGCATAGTGAATTTTACGGTTTGTTTGTTCCGTTTTTAGGCCGCCGTTATGGGAGTGATGGCAGCTTGGATTGTTGGCCCTACGGTCGAAGCCGAGGGTTCCGGTATTAATGAGGGGTGTGGCCGGACACCGCAATTGGGAGGAAAATCATGAGAAAACTTATCATTGGCTCCGCTATGGCGCTTATGCTCTCGACGGCGGCGCATGCCGAAACCATCGGTGTGTCGATGGCGCTGTTCGACGACAACTTCCTGACCGTTCTGCGCAACGGCATGCAGGATTATGCCAAGACGGTTGATGGCGTGAAGCTGCAGGTCGAAGACGCGCAGAACGACATCGCCAAGCAGCAGAGCCAGATCCAGAACTTCATCGCCAGTAAGGTCGATGCCATCATCGTCAACCCGGTCGATACGGATGCGACGGCTGCCATCTCGAAGCTGGCGGCAGAAGCGAAGATCCCGCTGATCTTCGTCAACCGCGAGCCGGCGAACGTCGACAGCCTGCCGGAAGGGCAAGCCTTTGTCGCCTCGAACGAGGTGGAATCCGGTACGCTGGAAGCCAAGGAAGTTTGCCGTCTTCTCGGCGGCAAGGGCAAGGCCGTCGTCATGATGGGCGAACTGTCCAACCAGGCGGCCCGCATGCGTACCAAGGACGTGCATGACGTTCTCGCCACCGACGAATGCAAGGGCATCACCATCGTCCAGGAGCAGACCGCCAACTGGCAGCGTACCCAGGGCGCCGACCTTGTGACCAACTGGCTCTCCAGCGGTCTCGAATTCGATGCCGTCATTGCCAACAACGACGAAATGGCAATTGGTGCTATCCAGGCGCTGAAGGCTTCTGGCAAGTCGCTGGACAAGATTGTCGTCGCCGGTGTCGACGCGACGCAAGATGCCTTGGCTTCGATGCAGGCTGGCGATCTGAAGGTCACGGTGTTCCAGGACGCCGCCGGCCAGGGCAAGGGTGCGGTGGATGCCGCGCTGAAGCTTGCCAAGGGCGAAAAGGTTGAGAAGAAGGTCTACATTCCCTTCCAGCTCGTGACGCCGGCAAACGTCAAGGACTTCGTCAAGAAGAACTGATCGCGTTCATATCGACGGATGCGGGTGCGTGAGCCCGCATCCTCACAAATTCCGCCACATTCCGGGAGAGAAAAGATGGTTGTCAGCCCATCCACCATGGCTGCGGTACGCGCCAGCGGCGCTGTTCCCAACGCCCCCTATCTGCTGAGTGCCGAAGGCATCCGCAAGGAGTTTCCGGGCGTGGTGGCTCTCGATGACGTTTCCTTTCGTCTGAAGCGCGGCACGGTGCATGCGCTGATGGGCGAAAACGGCGCCGGCAAGTCGACGCTGATGAAGATCCTGGCCGGCATCTATGTGCCTGATCAGGGCGAAGTGCTTCTGAAAGGCGTCGCGATCCGCCTGAAATCGCCGCTCGATGCGTTGGAAAACGGCATTGCGATGATCCATCAGGAACTCAACCTGATGCCATATATGACCGTTGCGGAGAATATCTGGATCCGTCGCGAGCCGAAGAACCGCTTTGGTTTCGTCGATCATGCCGAGATGCGCCGGAAGACGGAAGATCTCTTCCGTCGTCTGAACATCAGCATCGATCCGGAAATCCAGGTGGGCGAGCTCTCGGTCGCCAGCCGTCAGATGGTTGAGATCGCCAAGGCGGTCTCCTATGATTCCGACGTCCTGATCATGGACGAGCCGACCTCGGCGCTGACCGAGCGCGAGGTGGCGCATCTCTTCGAGATCATCCGCGGCCTGCGTGAGCAGGGTATCGGCATCGTTTACATCACCCACAAGATGAACGAGCTGTTCGAGATCGCCGATGAATTCTCGGTGTTTCGTGACGGTAAATATATTGGCACGCACGCCTCGATCGATGTTACGCGCGACGACATCATTCGCATGATGGTCGGCCGCGAGATCACCCAGATGTTCCCAAAGGAAGAGGTGCCGATCGGCGAGACGCTTCTCTCCGTCAAGGATCTCAGCCTGGATGGCGTCTTTTCCAATGTTTCCTTCGAGGTCAAGGCCGGCGAAATTCTCGGTGTCGCCGGGCTAGTCGGCTCCGGCCGCTCGAATGTCGCCGAGACGCTGTTCGGCGTGACGCCGGCTTCCTCCGGCACGATCGAGCTGTTCGGCAAGACGGTCAACGTCTCTTCGCCGGCGGTGGCGATCAGCCATCGCATGGCCTTCCTGACGGAAGACCGGAAGGATACCGGCTGTCTGTTGATCCTCAGCGTGCTTGAAAACATGCAGATCGCCGTGCTGCAGGACAAATTCGTTCGTGGCGGCTTCGTGCAGGAAGGTGCGGTCGCGGACGTTTGCGAGGAGATGGCGCGCAAGCTGCGCGTCAAAACGCCGACCCTCGACGAACGCATCGAAAATCTCTCCGGTGGCAATCAGCAGAAGGTGTTGATCGGCCGCTGGATGCTCACCAATCCGCGCATCCTGATCCTGGACGAACCGACCCGCGGCATCGATGTCGGCGCCAAGGCGGAGATCCATCGCCTGGTCACGGAAATGGCACGCAACGGCGTCGCCGTCATCATGATCTCTTCGGAGATGCCGGAAGTGCTCGGTATGAGCGACCGTATCATGGTGATGCATGAGGGGCGGGTGACCGGCTTCCTCGATCGTGCGGATGCAACTCAAGTGAAGGTGATGGAGCTGGCGGCACAATGATCCGCGCCGGCCATCGCAAGGGAGGATTGAACCATGGTTAGCAAAGTCGCAGAGACGGTCGCACCGCAGCTGACGCGCTCGAGACGCCGTCGCGTGCCGCCAGAACTCGGTATCTTTCTGGTGCTGATCGGCATTGCACTTGTCTGCGAGGTTCTCGGCTGGATTTTCGTCGGCCAGAGCTTCCTGCTCAACATCCAGCGCCTGAAGATCATGATCCTGCAGGTCTCGGTCATCGGGATTATCTCGGTCGGGGTGACGCAGGTTATCATCACCGGGGGCATCGATCTCTCATCCGGCTCCGTCGTCGGTTTGACGGCGATGATCGCCGCAAGCTTTGCCCAGTCCTCCACCTGGGCGCGGGCGCTCTATCCGGCGCTCACCGATCTGCCGTTCTTCGTTCCGATCGGCATCGGCCTGCTGATCGGTCTTGCCGCCGGTTATGTCAACGGCCTGCTGATCACGAGAACGAAAATACCGCCCTTCATCGCGACGCTCGGCATGATGGTGTCGGCGCGCGGCCTGTCGAAGCTCTATACCAAGGGACAGCCGATCTCGGGCCTCACCGACCAGTTCAACTTCATCGGCACCGGCATCTGGCCCGTCATCGTCTTCCTGGTGGTTGCCTTCGCGTTCCATATCGTGCTGCGCTACACGCGCTACGGCAAATTCACCTATGCGATCGGCGCCAACATTCAGGCCGCGCGCGTCTCCGGCATCAATGTCGAGGCGCATCTGGTCAAGGTCTATGCGATCGCCGGTCTGCTGGCGGGTCTTGCGGGCATCATCACGGCGGCTCGCGTCCAGACGGCGCAGGCCGGCATGGGCGTCACATATGAATTGGATGCGATCGCAGCGGCCGTCATTGGCGGCACCTCGCTCACCGGCGGCGTCGGACGCATCGCCGGCACGGTGATCGGCACGGTCATCCTCGGCGTGATGATCTCGGGCTTCACCTTCCTGAACGTCGACGCATACTATCAGGAAATCGCCAAGGGCGTCATCATCATCGCTGCCGTGGCCATCGACGTCTATCGTCAGAAGAAGCGAGCGAAACGTTAGAACAGCCGAGTGTTAAATTTCGCCGTGTTTTGACCGCATCGGGGTGCGTTTGGTATGGATTTAAACAGTCCGTCTTCAAACGCTATTGGCTATGCTGCCCTCAAAGCTGATCCGTATGGCGGCGCGGAGGTCGCGTTGAAATACGGCCAAATGTCGCGAATCCCAGATCAACGATCCTGATCGTTTGCGAGTGAAAATTTCGTCGCAATGTCCAGTTGTGTAGCATTATAACCTGCGGCGAAACCTCATTTTAAGGGATATTCTAAAGGTTCCTACGACAGGCCCCATTGGAAAGCAGTTACGTAATGGAAATATGATGTTAGCGCTGATGGGATTATCGGGGGCCGCGGTTCGAATCCTGTCAGGAGCGCCAACTGCGGCTTTCGTAGAAAATTTCTTCGATTCAACGAAATGACGGGGTCGAAAATTCAAGTCCGCTCTAGTCGACGAAAATTGAGCCTGAAGACTCCAGGCAGAGGCCAGACATTCTCAGAGCCTCCGTGCCTGGTTATCCAGCCCATTGCGCGGAACAAATCGGCGGCCATCTTCAGTTTCCACCCATAGAGACGAGTGATGTACAGCCAATCAGTAGGGAGTTCAGCCATCACGAGTGGGCCGATTGTCTCCCTTCCTGGCCCGACTATCGCCTTGGTACGCTGCGCACGGCGCCAACGCGGATCGCTGCTGCGGCTTCGGCGGCGATCCGCGACATGAACTTGCGCGTGAACTGGCCAAGCGGTTTGGCATCCTCGAGTGCCCAAGACGTCGCGAGATCATCCGTGTTGAATTCGTCGACAATGACCCAAGCCGGCGTATAGAGTTTGGCGCGGCGGGCTTCGGTTTCTGGAATTTCCACATAGTGTGCGCCAGGTCGTGGCGGCTGGCTCGTGATCGGGAAAAGTAGGGGTTTCTGGCGACCATCCTTACCCACAACAATCAGCATTACGCAGGTCGGGCGCGCCTTACGACCACTTTCCTCCCCTTGATCATGCTCCCGTGCCCACAAATAGGAATAGAGAATGATGTGCCCATGTTTGGGTTCAATCATCTTGGCCATCGTCACGTACGATAGCGTCAAGGCCAGCCAGGAACTCATCGCGCTCTTCGCCCGTCAAATCCTCGACACGATGCGCCCGCTGGGTGTTCCGCCCTGCTAGACGGTCGAACTGTTCGGCCGTCAACAGGACGAACTTGCGTTTGCCCCGCTTGGTGATGTCGACAGGGCCGCCGAAGGCGGCCTCCACGACTTCCCCGGATTTGTTGCCAAGATCTGTGAGGGTGAAACTCGCCATGACAATCTCCTTTCCCCTAAAATAGGTGAATTAGCTGTTTCAGGCAAGTTCTTTGCTCAATTTCTGACATTTGGTAGTTTGTTGATTTCCACAGAGAACCGTCTAGACGGGTTTCTCTTATTTCACGACCTTGATATTGATCCGGGTAATCTTGGAACCCAGACGTACGGTTAAGTGATCGTCACCCGTAAAACCAGGATCTGGGCGATAATAGACAAAGGCAATCGCTCCCCGCCTGCCACTACAGGCTCGACGCGGCCCTTCCTTAATCAATCCAACAAGCACATCTTTCCACTCGAAGCTCACCTGCCCATGTTTCGGATAATCAACCGTATCGGGATAGATGCCCGTGACGTCCCTACATCCAGGTGTGATGGCACTTATCGTTCCCAATTCGGTTCTGCGGCCGGACTTTACCGTGCTTGTCTCAGGCTCCTGGTTTGTCACTCCAACGCACGCTGACAACATAAAAGCGAGACCCGATAATAAGCCGATATGCAAAGAGCTCCGTGCGGTCATCATCTTTCGTGCATCCTTCTGGATTGGTTTTTTGGCTTTGCGGAGCTTTCCATCTGGTTCAGCGCTCCTGCATGTGAAAAAGCATCCAAGGATGACCCCGCTGGGATGAAGCTTAGGTAATTGAAATATATTCCGTTTTGCCGAGAACGTGGCGAATATACCGGCGTGGCCCATGACCCCGTTGATGGTCCGATTTTCCTATCAATTTCAAATTGTTGCAGGGGATCTCAATAGGGTCATTGTTCAGAGCCGGTTCACAGACCGGTATATGCAGTGACGCTCCTGCCTTTTCGGCCGCTGCCCGCAGGCGCTTGTCTCTGGTCCACAAGGACGCTTTGTGGTCAAGGAGGATTGACGCCAGCAAGTGGGCATCCGTGTAACCAATGCCCATACTGAAAATGCCGTGTCGGTCGATCATTATCATGACTGCGTCATGCGTGGCGACGATTGCGCCGCGTTGGGCCGCCAAGAAAGCTATGACAAGGTGGTTGTCGTCCATATCCGCCTATGTTGCAAAATGCACACGGCTCTCCAAAAACGGGCATGCGACGTCGTAGCGTGAGCACTACTTATCGATGTATTAAGTAGAGCATGCTATGGAACGGATCAAGCCGATGATCGGCCGCACCGTCTGCGGTGCTTTTTCATGATTTTGATGATCTGTCGATGAGCAAGGTCCCCTTGCGCAATCCAATAATTTTGACTTCAGGAAGGTTTGCATGACGT